>CAJATB010000249.1 GCA_903944755.1 uncultured Bacteroidota bacterium | reverse complement strand
CCCCATTGTACATCATGTAAATAATTCAACCACTGGAAGCCACTCACCTGATAAGGACGTAGTATGGGCAACAAATGCGCTGGTGGTTGAACATCTGCTATAGAATAACGTTCTCTGATTTTTTCGTACTTCCCTTCTAATTGGAATATAATTTCCTCTTCATCCCGCTGGTCATATAATTCATCTAAAATAGAGAAATGATATTTACTTAATTTAAGGTTGTCCGTTTTACCTTCCCCTACTTTAAATAATAAGGAATATTTATTCAACCATTGTTCTGGCAAAACGCCCAAGCTACCGTCTTTTAAAGGCACATATTGCTGTTTATTAGACAGCATTGTTTTAATATCCTGCACGGATACTTTTTGGTCACCAAATGAAATTTCAACTTTAGCATCAAACCAATCGGTGTTACTACTTATGAATAACCTTGTTGAAGGCTTCGCTGTATTGAACTTGAATTTCTTTAATTGATCGGATCCAAATAAGGGAATTTGTTTTTCACGCAGGGTGTCAACAAACAAAAAGAACCAGTTATTCTTCAAAACTTCTGAACCTTTTAAGGCTAATATCGCCCCTTCGTTCGGACGAATGAAACCAGAATGCAATTGTTCAACAATTGTCATTAATTGACGTTCGGCCGCTAAATCACGTTCTAAAATTATAATCTTATCCCCTTGCTGTTGAATCACAGAAGGGCCATCGGTTGTTTGCACTACAATATCCTTGTATAAATACAGGGGTTCAAAAAACAGATAATCTCCATTCTCTTTTAATAAAATTTGTAATTGCGGCTTGGTCCCTTTTAATTTTTCCTGAGAAACATTGTCCAAGGAAACTTTGTAGGATTTCGACAATGGCAATAAGGTGTTCTTTAAATAATCTGGCCAAACTGCTAAATCAACTTCATGAAACCCTTTTGGCATAAACTGCTCTACCCAAGCTAAATCAACCCTGTTTTTCCAAGTGAAAAATTGATGATTGTATTGGAATACATAATGCGATTTTGCATGATTTTCTTCTAAAGGAATATTGCCTTCTGGCAAAACCACTTGTGCGTATACAATATAACGGTCTGCTTCCTTTTCAACGCGGAATGAAGGTTGAATTGTATTGAATACCAATTCCGCTTTTTGCAAATTAGCAGTTGTAAATGGCTTATTATGCGGAATGAAAAAATTGAAAGCATGTTCCGATAAATCCTTCCAAATCTTTTCCAATTTAGGATGTAAATACTCTTGAATTAATTCCTTGGTCTCGTCTGGTAAGCTAGCTTCATCGGAATGAATAATGGTATCCCAAATCCCTTGGAAAGGAGAATTCTTATTCAAGAACTTAGAAAGCTCGGCTGTTTGTAACTTTCGAACTAGTTGTAATAAATTTTTATCTTCTTCCTTAATAAGCGAAGGAGTTACAAATTTAGCCAAGTCTAACTTCTCCACCTTGCCTACAAATGCAGTACCTTCTTCATTCACTTCTCCTTTGACTACGTTAAATCCAATATGTGGATATTCAGTTTCAAGGTGCTGCAACACTAAACCAAAACGATCTCGAATGGCTACTTCTTTTTCTTCTTCCATCACATCCCCATCTTCAATATCCCAGTCATTAGACTTATTTACAGGCCTTTTAAAAACGGGCGCTGGCGTTGGAGAAGCGTCTAATTTTTTTATTTTTTCGTCAAGCACTTTTAGGAAAGGTTTCCCATCGTGATAAATAAATTCAAACTTATCCTCAATATAATCATCAAGCGAGAACCCATATAATGCAAGAAGCTTGTTTTTTTCTCTATCCCAATTACGAATAGTTTCAAAATAATCGGCCCCTTTTAACTGGAACAATAATAACAACAACATAGTCTTGTGCTTACACAAGGGATATTCCGTTTCACTTAAACAATCACAAGAAGTATCAAAAAAACGTTCTTCGTTTTTTTGAATAATTACATGAAATATTTTACCATCTTCTTCTACTTCGGCAACAACTTTTTCGTTCTCACTTTCAATAATATGAGGCCTATTTGATTTCAACGTTCGCTCCGAGTCCTCGAAAGTGGCTTTTGAACAAAGCATTCTAATCATCTTAAGGTCTAAATTCTTTGTCCTTAATAAGGTATGGGTAGTCTTATAGGATGCAGCTTTATAGTCTAATAAATTTTTATCTAATAAATCTTGAACATAGAAAAGTGCGGCAGCTTTATGTCTACAAACTTCTGATAAATTGTACGGACACCCGCACCTTAATGAAAGCGTGGGTGCACTAGTGAAGTTTTCAATAGTTACTTTATAATAAGTTGTATAGCCATCATCTTTCACGCGACAATGTATACTGCCTAACAAAGGGTCAAACTTAACTAACTCAATGTTTTTCAAAGCAAATATCTTCTTGCCGCGACGGATAACCTCTTCGGTTCCGTAGCTATAAATGTGTTTTACTAAGTAGGGTAATGCCATAATGTTACAAAATGACCCTTTCAAAAAGGGCAATTTGCAAATGTACGAAATTCGGCGCTAATTGCCGCAAGCTATTTAATACTAGCTAGTTAGGTAAATGTGAAAGATTATTTATATGTATTAAGCACCATTAACCAAGGCTCCATCCTTAAAAATTGGTAGCGAAGGTGCTGTATCCTGTGAAATACAATAAAGCATATCTTCTTCTAAGCCAAATGCTGCCAAACGATGCCAATGCGTTAAGGTTTTGATATATTCAGGGAGACGATCCTTATTTTGTAAATATAATTGTTGTGCCATATAACTACTATCGCAATGAATGGTAAAATGATCCTTTATTTGTTCAATAACGGCACCCGCAAACAAAGTGTCTTCGATATTAAACTTGTTTTTCCAGCCTGAACACCCTAAAATAACAGGCGCATTTTGTGTTTTAAGGTATTCTACCACTTTTGTCAAGTTAGGGAATGAACCTGTAATCACTTCTTTCGCCCCCTGCCTAAGCGCCATATGCAAAAGCTTGGTACCATTGGTGGTAGTAATAACTAATGTTTTGTTTTCTATAAATGACCTTGGATATTCTGAAGGAGAATTACCGTAGGACAATCCCGGAATTATTTTACCATCTCTTTCTCCAGCAGTTACGCCTCCTGTTTGCTTACCCATCTCCATACAAACTTCAGGAGAATCTACCGGGATTATTTTTTTTGCTCCGTTAAATAATGCTGTTGCCATCGTTGAAGTAGCTCTAAATACATCAATGATGACAACAATACTATTTTTTATTTCATATAAATCTAATACTTGGGGGGTAAGCACTGTGTGTAAACTCGGTTTCACTTGTTGTATTTCACTCATTTGGCGAAGATACGAAACCGTATTTTTTTTAACGAACTATTTATATGATTTTAACATTTAAACGAGTTCTTTTTGTTTAGCTAGAATTAGTATTTCTGCAACAATTACTTCTGTACTTACTCGTTTAATCCCATTTTTATCGGTGAAATTTTTATTAATTAGCCTTCCTTCAACGGCCACCTCCGTACCTTTTAATAGAAACTTTTCGGCATAACCCGCTAATTTAGACCAAGCAACCAAGTTAAACCATTGCGTATCGTCAATCCATTCTCCTACTGCGTTTTTATACCGGTCGTTTACAGCTAAACGCAATTGCGCTAGTTTTTTATTCTCGTCGTAAACTTTAATTTCCGGGTCGGCACCAAGTCTCCCAATAAGTTGCACTTTGTTTTTAATCGCTTTCATAAAATATATTTTTGTTAAGACACAAAAATGCAATTTCAAAGAATGCACTAACTAAGTATTTATACCATGAAAAAAGGGGCCATTTTTACTGGCCCCTTTTCAATTCGTATTATTCAATTTATTTAAATGGAAATTTAACCACTTTTGCTTTTACCAATGTATTGCGAATGTCAATGTAAATATCCGAACCTACCTTAGCGTGTTCAATTGCTACATAACCCATACCTATTGCCTTCCCTAGGCTTGGCGCTTGTGTGCCTGAAGTTACAGCTCCTATAATGTTACCAGCGATATCCTTGATTACATAATAGTGACGCGGTATACCACGATCTATCATTTCAAAGCCAACTAATTTTTTAACAACTCCGTTTTCCTTTTGTGTTGCCAATGCCGCCGAGTTGGTAAATTCTTTGTTGAATTTAGTAACCCAACCTAAACCTGCTTCTATTGGACTAGTGGTATCATCAATATCATTTCCGTATAAACAAAATCCCATTTCTAAACGTAAAGTGTCCCGCGCTCCTAAGCCAATTGGTTTTAAACCATATGGCGCACCTGCTTGAAATAATGCATCCCAAATTTTATTGGCGTTATCATTTTCATCTCTGAAATATATTTCTACTCCACCCGATCCTGTATATCCTGTTGCACTAATTAGTACATTATCTATTCCCAACATTTCTCCTTTTGCAAAACTATAATAAGGCATGTTTAAAACATCCATTTTTGTAAGTGCTTGTACTATCTTAGTTGCATTCGGGCCTTGCACAGCTAGCAAAGCAGTCCTTGCACTAATATTTTCCATGTCTACTCCCTTAGTATTATAACTACTAATCCAATCCCAATCCTTTTCAATATTAGAAGCGTTTACCACTAACATGTACACATTGTCTTTTTCAATGCAGTACACTAACAAGTCATCTACAATCCCGCCTGTTGTATTTGGCAAACAACTATACTGCGCCTTGCCGTCGACTAACACCGACGCGTCATTGGTTGTCACTCTCTGGATTAAATCTAAAGCATTGGGCCCTTTTAAAATAAACTCCCCCATATGACTTACATCAAATACCCCTGCTTGATTGCGGACAGCAGCATGTTCATCATTAATACCTGTATAACTGATGGGCATATTGTAACCTGCAAAAGGAGCCATTTTAGCGCCTAAGGCAATATGCTTATGGGTAAAGGGGGTATTTAAGGCTTCGCTCATCTGTAGTGATTTTTGCCAAAGATAACCAAAACGGATTATAAAAATGCGCCCCATCTGTTCAAGAAGGGGCGCATAAATCAAAATCATCCTTTTAAAACTAATCCTAATAAACAAAGCGATCGAGTACATAATGCAATTCACCTAAACTGGTAGCTGCTTGAGTAACAACAGCCACCGTCGATATGCTTTTTTTATCTATTTTCTTTTCTATTTTTTCTTCCGTTTTCTTCTCTAGGGCTCGATCAATTTTCTCTACTTCTTTAAGCTTTTCTTCTCTAGATTTTTCCAAGTCATTTTCTAAACGCTTGCGTTCTTCTTTTAAATCTTGTAATTGTTGCTGAATTTCATCAGGATTATCGTTGTTTGAGTCAGTGTTTTCTTCTTCCCCATCAGCCCTTCCTAGTTTCTCTAGGCCTGTTGCGGTCATTTTATATTCAACTCCACGGTCATAAGAAAAAGATTCACTGTCCCAATCTTCATCCCACTCATTTACCCAAGTGTCCGTACCAAAATCATTCATTGTTTCAGAATGGATGCCTCTTCGATTAACTCTTATATTGGTTTGAGACCATCCTTTATTGGTAATTTTGAAACGTTTTCCAACGGGCACTGCAATTGTCATAATCACATGTTGGTTTCTGAATTTATCTTTTGACGTGATCGCAATTCCTCTGTCTAATAAAAGGGTACTGTCCTTTTGCATTACGGAGAAATGAATTTTATCAGCAAGTGCATTGGCTTCACTAATAGTTTTACCGTTACTCATAGTAACATATTTCACTTCAAAACTATCTGTCTTTGATTGAACAATCCTGATCCTTAAATTTCTTACGCGCACTGTATCTTCGTCATACACTTGAAATGGTTCTATTTGAAACCATCTTTGTTCATAGTATTTCATTTTAGGCGAAGCAGTCACTTCCAAGAAATCAACTGAAGGATTGGTTAAAGCAATCACTTTTTCTATTGGTTGGTTACGTTTTGAGAAGCTTTTAGTTAAGCTAGACAAAAACATCGTTACCATTACCCATCCCAGAATCCATAAAGCCCAAAAACTAGACCTGATCCAAATATTTGCATTTTTAAACCCAGCAATTTTGCGAATAATAGAAGTTACAATCCCTACAACTGGCACCCAAATGAATAATAAAATGGCCCCAACTAGGTAACCTGTCTGAGCGCCTTCTTCTAAAATAAATTTCCTCAATGGTAATAACCCTGTTGTTGCAATACCAACTCCAAATAAAGCAGCTAATACAGAAATTAGAATGATACCAAGAATAAAATAAACAAAGGCCTTCATTAAAATAGTAACCGTTCTGCCAAAGTAATACATACAGCCTTTTCTTTGATCCAAGGTTGATTCGTCATTGCTCTTATAATTAGTAGACGCGTCCCCGGTATTATTTCCAGTTGTACTTTCTCCTGCTGATTTTTTATATTTATCAAAAGAATTGCCCCAAGCTTGTGCTCTCTTGCTAAAACCTTCCATATCGGTTTGAATGGTATTTTTTATGCTGTTGATATCCACTTTCTCCCCTACCATTTCTAATTTTTCGGCACTAGTTCTTGCTTCTGGCAAAACCAACCATAAAACAATGTATACAAAAACTACCCCAGGGCTAAATGTCAATCCAATGAAATTAGGAAAGTCGGCAAATTCCCAAAATTGGAATAAATGAAAGTGGTTCCAATTAACAAGGAGTATAATACTAGGGATTAAAAATAAGATTCTAACAACCCTTACTTTAACGCCAAAGTATTTGGATAACCCTGCACAAACACCCCCAATTATTTTATGGTCGATATCGCGGAATAATCTTTTTTTCACACCCCCCACTTCTTTCACAGAAGAACTAGGCACTGCAATCCATAAAATCAAATAGGCTAGTAAATTCACCCCCGCTAATAAAATCCAAAGAATACGCACTACTAGTGGGTCAACATTAAAGTAGTTCGCAATACCACTACAAACACCCCCTAAAACCTTGTTACTTTCATCACGGTATAGGCGTTTATTATAAGTAGGCTCGGCATTATATGGTGTATGCGCTTGCTGTTGATTAGCACTTGAACTAGCTGTTGCACCAGCTTCAAAACCGTCCTGAGCTTCAAAATCTGCAGGACGTCCTATACTAGCAATAATTAAATTAATATGCTCCTCGGTGATACATACTGTACCTTTTTTTAATTGGTCGTCGCATAATTCTGCAACACGACATTCAATGTCATTAATAATTTCGTCACGGCCTTCTTCCTTTTCAAAATAAGAACGTAAACTTTCAATGTATTGTTTCAAACTTTCATACGCCATCTCCTCAATCGGAAGTATGCGACCTTGAAAATTGATATTGATTACTTTGTGCATAATGTATATTTTATAAAGCTTCGTTAGCTTCAGTTGAAGAAATAGGATTTACAACT
>CAJATB010000248.1 GCA_903944755.1 uncultured Bacteroidota bacterium | reverse complement strand
TCCATGGGAAAATTTGCTAAAAGTACTTCATGAAAAATATACACAAGTATACATTGTGACAGCTGATAAACAAGCCGCAGCAAAGGTTTTAACAAAAGAAAAAGTTTTGATTGGCGACATGACCATGATAAAAACTGCAGCTAGAGTTTGGCCTTCGGTATTCATTATGAATGGGTCAACAATCATGCAGAAAAAACCTTACACCAACCTACTAGAAAAGTAGTACTTCGTTCAATTTATTTTATACTATTTTAGGATCTTAAATTCCTAAATATATTTTATGTGTAAAATAAAAGAGATGTTGAGATGGAAGGGGCCACATTTTAATGTTGTTTCACCTAACACTAAAGTATTAGATGCCTTAACCTTAATGCAATCTGAAAACTATAGTTATGTAGTAGTAATGGATGAGGGAAATTACTTAGGTATCATGTCGGAACGTGACTACATTCATAAAATTAAAGTTTTAGGCAATAAACAAGATACCGCTACTGTGAAAGAAATACTAAACGGAAATTTGCCTGTGGTAAATTTTGAAGATGATGTAAACAGGTGTATGGTATTAATGAATGTATATAAAACACGTTATTTGCCCGTATTTGATGAATTCGAGTTTAAAGGGGTGTTAACCATGAATGACTTGATCACGGAAATACTAGAAGAAAAGAAATATGATTTATAAAGTACTATTGAATAATGACATCAATAATTTTTGCTTCACCTAGTGCTTGCATCTTTTCATTTACTCTTTCAATAATTTGTACTTTCTGAAAACCTAACTCGTTTTTCAAGGGCCCTATGCTAGTTTTAATGAATAATTTTTGGTCAAAAATGTAAATCTTGTCAGTGTACTTGGCAATAGTAGTACCCATAATTTCTTCCCACACTTCTTCAATTTGAACAGCGCGTATGCCCTTTTTCAATTTGCTATTTTGTACAAATTGCTTTAATGCATCTCCTAATTTTAATGTGGCCATAAGTTTGCTAAATTAAGTAATTTAAATTTCAATTAGTTGATAGGTGGCTGTATGTTTACTTAATAATGCTTCCATCCTGTCTTTATGCGTGTCGGTTATAAATACCTGACCATCTGTTGCATTACTAACCCACGCTAATAATTGAAACATTCTATTCTCATCCAGCTTTTCAAAAATATCATCCATCAATAAAATAGGAGAGAAGCCTTTGTACTTTTTTATAATTTTCCATTCAGCAAGTCTTAATGCAAACAATAAACTTTTTCTTTGTCCTTGGGAAGCTTCTTGCTTAAAGGATTGACCTTGAATAGTAATAAGTAGGTCGTCCTTGTGTACTCCCACATTGGTTCTTTGTAAAATAGCATCCTTGGGTAAGGATTGTTTAAGCAATTCACTAAAAGTATTTTCACTTAATTGGGAATGGTATTGAATGTTTACGCTGTCATCGATTCCTGCCAATTGTTGATACAAGAAAAGTACTTCTGGCAATAGCTCCTTCATGAGGTTATTTCGGTAGTTAAAAATGGGTACACCATTAGCAATTAATTGCTCATTTAGGGTTTCTAATAATAGGGTGTCCATCGTGCCTGTTTCAGCAGCAAGTTTTAATAGACTATTTCTTTGAACTAGTACCTTACTATATTGAATTAAATACTTTAAATATTCAGGATATATTTGAGAAAGCAAACTATCTACTAACCTTCTTCTTTCTTCACTCGATCCTGTTATTATTTGTACATCATCGGGAGCAATCATGACACAGGGGATTTTACCAATATGTTGCGAATGCTTTGCATATAAGTCCTGATCGTAATAAAATTCTTTCTTTAAATTTTCACGAAGTATGCAAGTTATAGCGACTGGTTCGTTATTTATAGTATACTGTCCGTCAATCCTAAGGCCTTGAT
The DNA here is from genome assembly GCA_903944755.1 of uncultured Bacteroidota bacterium. GTDB lineage: Bacteria > Bacteroidota > Bacteroidia > Chitinophagales > Chitinophagaceae > Sediminibacterium. The sequence continues at coordinate 3,128 of CAJATB010000248.1, read as the reverse complement.
AAGCGTGATGCACATTTTGTGCGTCGGGACGGCTAAAATAACTTTTTGTAAAAGACAAATAATAAAGCGCGTCTAATACATTCGTCTTACCCGTTCCATTTTTGCCCACAATCCCAACAATACGATGCGTAAAATTGAATTGCTGCTGAATGTAATTTCGAAATTGAACCAATGTAAGTTGTTGAATCCCCACCATGACCGCAAATTACAAAGGGAATTGTTTCGGGCCATTTAAAATTCAAGAAAAGGGTGTAATTTTATTAAAATGTTAAGGAATGACCCTTATTAGTGAGCAACAACTCCCAAGTATTATTAAGCGATTAGCCCATCAGCTTTTGGAAACCTACCCAGGTTTAACCAATGCGGTGATAGTTGGTTTACAGCCAAGAGGAGTGTATTTAAGTGATAGAATAGTAGCTGCTTTGCACCAGGAACTCCCTGCAGATCAAATTCAGTATGGGAAATTAGATATCACCTTTTACAGAGACGATGTTAGAAGAGAATTACACTTAGGTACACAAACCCACTTACCTTTCCCAATTGAGGGCAAAACAGTCATTTTAATTGATGATGTTTTATTTACAGGAAGAACTATTCGAGCTGCTTTAGATGCTTTATTGGCTTTTGGACGACCTTCCAAAGTTGCTTTATGTGTATTAGTTGACCGTAAACCAAGTAGGGAATTGCCAATTCAGCCCGATTTTACGGGCAAGGAGATGGTGGATATTACCCCTTACAAAGTTAAAGTTCGTTGGAAAGAAAATGACGGGGTGGATGATGTTATCTTGTTAGATCAATAAAAATATATTAATTTCGTTTTTTAATGGCACTATCTACCAAACATCTTCTTGGTATCAAGGACCTCACCACTGAGGATATACAACTTATTTTATCTACTGCAGGTCAATTTAAAGAGGTTTTACAAAGACCCGTAAAAAAAGTTCCCACTTTAAGAGACATCACTATTGTGAATCTTTTTTATGAAAATTCAACACGCACTAGGATTTCTTTTGAATTAGCTGAAAGACGTTTATCTGCTGATACTGTAAATTTCACTGTTTCCAATTCCTCAGCTGCTAAAGGAGAAACACTTTTAGATACTGTAAATAACATTTTAAGCATGAAAGTGGATATGGTTGTGATGCGACATAGTGCATCCGGCGCTCCACATTACTTAGCAAAACACATTGATGCTGCAATTATTAACGCAGGCGACGGCATTAATGAACACCCCACACAAGCTTTATTGGACGCCTTTTCAATGGAGGAGAAGTTAGGTAAACTAGCAGGCTTAAAAGTGGCTATTATTGGGGATGTAATGCATAGCAGGGTTGCACTAAGTAATATTTACTTGTTAAAGAAAATGGGCGCCGAAGTGATGGTTTCTGGGCCACCAACTTTAATTCCAACGTACTTGCAACAAGCAATGGATATTCAGGTCGAATACAATATTGACAAAGCCTTGGCTTGGTGCGATGTGGCCAATGTGCTTAGAATTCAATTAGAGCGTCAGAATCAGCCTTTATTCTCCTCGCTAAGAGAATATAACCTAGCTTATGGAATCACCACAAATCGCCTTAATAAGCTTAATAAGAAAATTGTAATCATGCATCCCGGCCCAATTAACCGAGGTGTGGAAATGGATAGTGATGTGGCCAATAGCGCGCATTCCATAATTTTGGATCAGGTTGAAAATGGGGTAGCCGTGAGAATGGCTTGTTTATACTTACTAGCTGGCAGGTCAAATCCTGCCTAATGGTTGTTTGTTTTAAGAAATTTCTTACTTTTAACACATGCAAAGAATCTGCTTATTTCCCGGCACTTTTGATCCCGTAACTATAGGACATACCGATATTATTGACCGTTCCCTTCCCTTATTTGATAAGATTGTAGTTGGTATAGGTATAAACGCCTCTAAAGAACCCATGTTTACTGCAGACCAACGTAAAATTTGGTTTGAAGAAATTTATAAGGACCAACCAAAAGTGGAAGTAGCCATTTATGATGGGTTAACCATCCATTTTTGTGAAAAAATTGGTGCTCGTTTCATACTCAGGGGAATTCGCTATGTGAGTGATTTTGAATACGAAAAAACAATCGCAGACGCCAATAGGACCATGGACAGAAATATAGAAACCTTCTTTCTTACCGGGGAACCTAAATTCACTTCCGTCGCGTCGACTATTGTAAGGGACATTATAAGAAATGGAGGAGATGCTTCCCCGTTCTTACCTGAAGCCGTTATTAAATCCTTGAATAAATAAATTTATAGCCCTAAAACGAATTAAAAGCCGCGCATTTTTTTTGTGTAGGCTGCAATTACTTCTCTTATATTCTCATAAGTATGAGATAAACAATGCGCTGAAGTTTCGAGTGTGTTCCATTCAATTCCTTCTATGTCTTCAGTAGTTTGAGGAACACCTTGTTGCATTTCATTAATTGTCATGTGAAACCAATAAGTACGTTTTATTACTTCCTCTTTTAGATGCTCATCAAAATAAGGGTGGTTCGTGAAATTTAATAATTCATGTAATTGAATATTTACTAAACCGGTTTCTTCTTCCACGTCTCTCACTGCACAGGTTTGGATAGTTTCCCCCTCATCTAATTTGCCTTTCGGCAAGTCCCAAAAACCACGCCTAAATATCCATAAAATTTGTTTTTTAGGATTGGTAACCAAGCCTCCTGCTGCTATAATTTGTTTTGGCATAAAAATGTGTATAGTATTTAGTAACTCTTGGGCTTATTTAAGCAATTAGCCTTTAATTTCGCGTCCAAGATAAATCACTATTATGACTAACGAAAAAGCCGTTGCCGAAAAACTACTCCAAGTAGGTGCTGTAAAATTAAGTCCAAAAGATCCATTTACATGGGCAAGTGGCTGGAAAAGTCCAATTTATTGTGATAATAGAAAAGTTTTATCCTTTCCCTATGTTAGAGACTTTATTAAAAGTGAGATGTGTAATGTAATTTTTGAAAAGTTTGATGGTGCTGATATGTTAGCAGGAGTTGCCACTGCAGGTATACCTTGGGGTGCGATGGCTGCTGACCAATTAAAACTTCCTTACATATATGTACGCCCTAAACCAAAGGAACATGGTTTAGGCAATCAAATTGAAGGAGCTTAT
>CAJATB010000247.1 GCA_903944755.1 uncultured Bacteroidota bacterium | reverse complement strand
GTAAAAATTATTTTGGATTAGACCAATTCCAAAGCCAGTTAATTGACTTCGCATTTTATTTAGCCTACTATATCGGTGCATTAGGCTTATTCGCCTATGGTGCATTTGGAGGCAAGGATCTTGTAGGAAAATGGGGATACAAGAAGAGTATTGTCTATGGACTATTATTCTCAGCACTTGGTGCAGCCGCTATGATTATTGCTGTTAATGGCAATACTTTTGCAGGTATGCTAGTGGGTTTGTTTATTGTTGCATTAGGTTTTTCGCTTCAACAAACTGCCGCGCAACCATTTGCAATTTCATTAGGAGACCCTTCTACAGGAACTAGTCGTGTTAGTTTAGGAGGTGGTATTAATTCATTCGGAACTTCTATTGGGCCAATTGTAGTTGCTTTTGCCTTGTTTGGAACAGCTGCTGCAATCACCGATGATCAAATTAAAACATTAAGCCTTAGTAAGGTAATTACTTTATATACTGCAGTGGGTGGGCTTTTTATAGCTGCTGCTGCATTGTTTTATTTTTCAAAGAAAGTACCTGATGGAATATCTGAAGAAAAAGTAGAGCCAGCTCAAAAAGCATTGTATTTATTGTTAATCATGACAGGTGTGTTGATTGCCATGTTTGTTCCCATTGTCGATAGTTACAAAATTGACGCAACTATACTTTCTGATATAGAAAAACATAATTTAGAAACCTACCGTTTAAAATGGTTATTTGGTGCATTAGCAACAGTTGTTGCTGGTTTATTAATTGCCAATTTCTCCGCTCAAAAAAACGAGAACGGCTGGGGTGCAATGAAATATCCTCAATTGGTATTGGGAATGTTGGCTTTGTTTATTTATGTAGGGGTGGAAGTTACTATTGGTTCCAACCTTGCCGAGTTATTAAGACAAGACGATTTTGGTGGTATTCCTTCTTCTGAAATTGCTCCCTATATTTCGATGTATTGGGGAAGTATGATGATTGGAAGATGGACTGGTGCCATTAGTGCTTTTGAATTCAAATCAAAGACAAATAAAATATTGACTTTCATAGTTCCTATTGTTGCTTTTGGAGTAGTAATAGGATTAAATAGTATTGCGCAATATGACATGACTCCATTGTATTGGTATATTATTTGTGTATTCATTCAAATATTTGCATTTTACATTAGTCAAAATAAACCAGCTAAAACCTTAATGGTATTTAGTATTCTTGGCTTAGTGGCAATGTTGACAGGTATTTTCACAACAGGTAATATTGCAATTTATGCATTCTTAACAGGCGGTTTAGCCTGTTCAATTATGTGGCCTTCTATTTTTACTTTGTCTATTGCAGGTTTAGGAAAATATACAACCGAAGGTTCTGCCTTTTTAATTATGATGATTTTAGGGGGTGGTATTATCCCTCCTATTCAAGGGAAAGTTGCCGATTATTTACAGTCGTCTCATATTGACATGCCTGGATACGGTATTCACAATTCATTCTGGGTAGCAGTATTATGTTTTGCTTATTTACTATTTTTTGCAATAGCTGTAAAAGGCATCTTGAAAAAACAAGGCATCAATTATGAAGAAGTTGAAGCGGGCGGAGGACACTAATTGTTAAATTGTTTAAATTATAAAAATGGACTCATTTGTAGTTGGTGTAGATATTGGTGGGACAGGCACTAAATTCGGAATTGTAGACAATGTGGGAAATGTTTTATTTTCTAGTGAAATTTCTACAAAAAAACACGAGCAGGTACATACATTTATTGATGAGCTTCACGAAAAGTTAAGTGAACTTATTGACAAAGTGGGTGGCTTTGGCCGTATAAAAGGAATTGGCGTAGGTGCACCTAATGGAAATGTTTACACGGGTAATATAGAATACGCTCCCAATCTGCCTTGGAAAGGAGTTATCCCATTAGCTAAAATGTTACAAGACAAATTTAGGTTGCCCGTAAAATTAACCAACGACGCAAATGCTGCTGCAGTGGGAGAAATGATGTATGGTGCTGCACAAGGCATGAAAGATTTTATCATGATTACCTTAGGAACTGGTGTAGGAAGCGGAATTGTCGCGAACGGACAATTAATATACGGTCACGATGGGTTTGCTGGCGAGCTTGGGCATACTACTATTATACCTGAGGGCCGAATGCACCCTGGCACCGGAAAGAAAGGATGCTTAGAAAGCTACGCATCGGCTACTGGAGTTACAAACACTGCTATTGAACTATTAGCAAGTTCGGAGCGTCCTAGTTTATTAAGGGGGGTACCGTACGAGCAGCTTAATTCAAAAGTGGTTTTTGACGCGGCTAGTAAAGGGGATGAAATTGCAAAAGAAGTATTCGATTTCACCGGTGAAATATTAGGCAGGGCTTTAGCCAATTTTGTCATGTTTTCAAGTCCCGAAGCAATTATATTGTTTGGAGGCTTAACAAAGTCGGGCGATTTTTTATTAAAGCCTACCCGCGAGCATTTAGAAGCGAATGTGATACAGATTTTCCAAAACAAAGTAAAGATACTCGTTAGCCATTTAAAAGAATCTGACGCTGCTATATTAGGCGCATCAGCACTTGTTTGGGATATGTAGTAGTAATTAAAAAATAACTTGTAATAAAAAGGAGTCCCTGTAAGAGACTCCTTTTTTTATGCGACTAATATTATTTATTTAATGCCAATTCTTCAAGCCATTTATTTCGACCCCAACCTTGAATGACATGCTTCTCGCTATGGTAGGACGAACGAACCAATGGTCCACTTTCTACATAATCGAATCCAAGTTCGTAACCAATTGAACGTAGTTCAGCAAATTCGTCAGGATGAACATAACGTTGAACTGGTAAATGTTTTTTAGTAGGTTGTAAGTATTGCCCCAACGTTAATACATCTGTACCTACAGACACTAAATCCTTCATGGTTTGAATTACCTCATGTTTCTCTTCTCCTATTCCTAGCATTAAGCCTGTTTTGGTTCTCATTCCCCCTTTTTTCAACGTCTCTAGCACTTCCAAACTTCTTCGGTATTTTGCTTGTATGCGCACACGTTTTGTATTTCGTTCTACCGTTTCCATATTGTGACTTATCACTTCAGGAGCAGCATCAATAAGCCTTTGTATTTGTTCTTTTATTCCTCTAAAATCAGGAATTAAAGATTCTATTGTTGTATCTGGTGATAAAGCTTTAATGGCCTTAATAGTATTGTACCAAATAATTGAACCACCGTCTTCTAATTCATCACGGTCCACACTTGTCAATACAGCGTGTTTAACTTTCATCAAGTGAATTGCTTCAGCAACTCGTTGAGGCTCGTCCCATTCAACTGGCTTAGGCCTTCCTGTGGCAACTGCGCAGAACTGACAACTCCTTGTACATATATTCCCTAAAATCATAAACGTTGCCGTGCCTTCGCCCCAACATTCCCCCATATTAGGACAATTTCCACTCTCACAAATTGTATGAAGTTTATGCGTATCAACTAATCCACGCACATGTTTATAGCTTTCCCCAATTGGCAATTTAACCCTTAACCAATTTGGCTTTTTAATATGTTCTGGGGGATTGGCCGAAATAACTGGTAATTCTTGCATATATCTGTGGTTATCAGGCACGAAAATACGTGAGTTAGCGCTTAAATAAGTCCATTAATTGTAAATTTACCAAAATCATAAAAAAACAACCATGACAGCAACAGTACAATATGAATCTGACTTAAGAACCACTTGTATCCATTTGCAAAGTGGGACCGCCATAGAAACAGATGCTCCAACTGATAATAAGGGCAAAGGTGAACGTTTTTCACCTACCGATTTAATTGCAACAGGACTTGCTGCCTGTATGATTACAACCATGGGTATAAAGGCACAAACCATGGATATTGTTTTAGATGGAGCAAAGGTAGAAGTAACAAAAGTGATGCTTTCTGAACCCAGAAGAATTGGTAAAATTATTGCGCACTTAACAATGCCCGCATTGGGATTAGATGAGAAAACAAAAACGATTTTGGAAAGAATTGGAAATGGTTGTCCAGTAGCAAAAAGCTTGCATCCAGATTTAGCATTAGATATCAATTACACTTGGTTGTAGTAAACCTCAGTTAAAAGTATTGAGTGGTTAGGCAATCTATAATTATACTGAAACAGATAAAGCAATTAGGCAATCCCTAGTTGCTTTATTATTTGAAGTAGTTTACTTACTGGCAGACCCATAACATTATAAAAATCACCAATGATACTTTTAATACCTACTACTCCAATCCATTCTTGTATTCCGTAAGCCCCAGCTTTATCAAATGGCTTATACTTGTCCACGTAAAATTCTATCTGTTCTTGGGTTAAAGGATGAAACACTACTTCAGTTGTTTCACTAAAACAATGCAATTCGCCGTTATTTAACAAAGCAACGCCTGTTATTACTTTATGAGATTTACCCGACAAGGATTGTAATGTCTGAATAGCATCTAACCTTGAAACAGGTTTGCCTAGTATTTTATTTTCAAGGACCACAATAGTGTCCGCAGCAATGATACATTGGTCCGCTTTAAATAATCCTGTCTCCTTAATTTTAGCATGCACCGCTATTGCCTTGTTTTGTGCGATATATTCAGGCACTTTTTCGATTGACAATTCAAGCGGGTATTGCTCGTCGGAAGCAGACACCATTACTTCAAAAGGCAATTCGGCCCATTCTAGCAAGGTTTTCCTCCTGGGTGACTGAGAAGCTAAAATAAAAGTTTGCATAGCAATTTAAAATAAGAAATAGAAAAATAGCATGGAAAGAATGCCAGCCAACATGGTAAATTTTATATAGGTACTTAACTGTCGAAAGTCGGCACTTGTAAATGACTTTGGAAGTTTTATTAGCACTCGTATTAATGGCGCAACTACAAATAATAAACAGTAAGTAATACTATACCACCAACCAAACGGAATTACGTACAACTGTATCAATAATAAAATTGCAATTAGTACAATTAACCATACTGCTATATACACTTTGGTTGGCTTTAGCCCCCAAACAATTGGCATTGTTTTACAACCAAATTTTTCATCTCCTTCCATATCCTCCATGTCCTTTAAGGTTTCCCTAACCAAGGTTAACACAAATGCAAAACTACAATACACCAACATTAATTTAAAAAAACTTAGTAGTGCTAAATTATTTGCTGGCGGGTTAATAAGTTCTAAAAAAGTAAACTTTGAAAAATACACTACCGCAATAGACCATGCAGTAAGTACAGCGATAACAATATTCCCTATTAAAAAATTCTTTTTAAAATTGGTTGAATAAAACCACAATAACAAAATAGTTAATAAATTGGAAAGGTGAATATGCCAAAAACTTGTAAAAGGAAATGCAATTGTACATATATAAACGCCTAGCAAACTAAAAATTAAATGCCAAAAAATAACCCATCTCCTACTTATAAAGGAACCTACTACCACTTTCCTTGGTCTGTTTATTTGGTCAATATTTACATCAAAATAATCATTAATAATATAGCCGCCTGCTGCTATAAATAAGGAAGTAATTAATATTAAATAAAAATGGAGGTTTGTTTCTTGCGCACTAACTGGGAATAGTGGCTCATAAATACAGTATTGAAATAACCACTGCGCTAGTATAATGAACAATAAATTGGGCCACCTAATAAGTCTGAAAAAATGAATAAGTAGTTTCAAGTGCTATTTTTTTGAATGTTATTGAGCACGAATATGATCGACCAAATCCCAATGATTGTTCAATTTTAATGTCTTCTCAATTACTTCTCTTGCGCAACCTGCTCCTCCTTTTGCAATAGCCTTATAACTACATATTTCTTTAATATCTACTACGGCATCGCTTGGGCAAGCCGCGATACCTGCCAATTGCATGGCTTCAAAATCAGGCATATCGTCCCCCATAAATAATACTTCTTCCTTAGCTAGTTCATTCAATAACATCAATTCTGACAGTAACTGTTTTTTGTCTGTAACTTTCATGAACACTTCGGAAACTCCTAAATTTTGCAACCTGGTTTTTACTTCTTCTGAATTACCTCCTGAAATCACCCAAACCTTATACCCTTTTTTAATAGCTAATTGTAAAGCATAGCCGTCCTTAATATTCATGGTTCTAATTAATACACCATTAGGCATTACTGTAACATTGCCATTGGTAAGTACCCCATCAACATCAAAAACGAAACACTTTATTTTTTTAAACGCTGCTAACAAAATTGAATAATTAAATTATAGGTTAAGTATTATTTCTTTTGGTTATCTCTCCACTCATAAACCCAAGCACTTTGAATCATTTCCAAATGCCCTTCACTCGACTGTTCTTTCTTGCCTTCAAAATGAGGCAATGTTAAAATCCACTCCAACATATCAGTAAAGCGAACACGGTATATTTTTGATTCTGTGAATTCATCTCCGAATTTTTCGTATAGTTTTTGGGCGATGTCTTCGTGATCACTCCAGTTAATTGGCGGTTCAAATTGGTTCATACTATTATATAATTATTCTCCTAAAAATTGTGTTTGATCAGGTAAGGTTACTTCTATTTCACCATTCCCTTCAGCTAATTCGCATTGGCAACCTAACCTTGATTCAATCCTAGGTATTAATGCTCTGTCAATAAAATCCTCTTCTCTGTCTGACAATGCAGCCAAATGCTCCATTCCTTTGTTTACATATAAATGACAAGTGCTACATGCACATACTGCTCCGCAATTGTGGTGTAGTTCAATACCTGCGTCTAATATAACTTCTAACAAGCTTTGGTCGGGTTTTACATTGCTTAACGTAACCGACTCTAGCCCTTTTTGTTCAAAATTGATCTTAAGTGAATACATGGTTTCTAAATAATGGGTTTTGGCAAAAATAACTCTAAACACTATTGAATGAACCTTTTTCGTTGTCGAAATACAAAATAAATACAGTTACTCTGTAACTCAACTTATCTTTGTAAGTAAATTAAGGATTATGACAAAGCAGGGGTTCTCTGAGCGGATGTATTTACAATTTTTAAGGACTAAGTTCAAAACACTAGGCATGTTATCCCCTAACGTTGCAGCCAAGTTTGCTTTTGACTTATTCAGCACCCCTTATCCTAAATTTAAAAAAAGGAAAGCTCCAGCCATTTTCAACCAAGCAAAAAACTTGAAAGTGACTGTGTCTGATGGTATTCATATAAATGGCTTTGAATGGACTGCAAGTAAGCCAAACGGTAAAACAATCCTTATTGCACATGGTTACGCTAGTTATATATACAAGTTTGAACAGTATATACAGCCCCTATTAAAGGAAGGCTTTCGCGTCCTTGGCTTTGATGCACCAGCGCATGGACTTAGTGAAGGGAAACAAATAAATGCACTAATATATAAAGACGCAATTGAACATATTATTAAAGCATGTGCCCCTATTGATCATTTTATTGGCCACTCCTTAGGTGGCTTGACGATGTCATTAATAGCCGAGCACATCGAAAATCCTTCTACACACAAATTTGTACTTATTGCCCCGGCTACGAAAACCACCACTACCTTAAATAGCTTTTTTCAAATGATGCACTTGAGTTCCGATATAAAGGCTGCATTTATGGAAGAGTTAAAAAATAGAACCGAATTTCCAGTTACCTATTTTGAAGCCGACAGAGCGATTGAAAAATTTGGAGGTCAAGTACTATGGGTTCACGACGAGGAGGACAAGGTTTGTCCCTATAAAGATTTAGTAAATTTTAAAAATAATGCCCCAAATAACACTAAATTTATGATAACCAATGGTTTAGGGCATAATAAAGTGTATAAAACACAGGAGGTTATAGACAAAATAGTGTCCTTTTTAGCTGCCCCGGTGTAGGTAATTTTTATTTTTTAGGCGAATAAGCTAATATTGCATCTCGAGAAAAGGAAACAAGGGCTTTAAAACCCTATTTTTCTTTCTTCCTAATTGGTTGATATTCAATTCATAAAAAACCCGAAGGAGCGGTTGACACCTATGTCAAAGAACTTATTAATCGTTGAGTCGCCTGCAAAAGCAAAGACCATTGAGAAAATTTTGGGAGAAGAATTTGAAGTGAGAAGCTGTTATGGTCATATCCGTGATTTAGAGAAGACAGATATGGGCATTGACATGAAAAACAAATTCGCACCTAGGTATATTGTACCAAGCGAAAAGGAGAAAGTGGTGAAGGAATTAAAATCAATGACAAAGAAGGCTAAAGAAGTGTGGCTTGCGTCGGATGAGGACCGTGAAGGAGAAAGTATCAGTTGGCATTTAGCGGAAGTATTAGGGTTAGATCCCAAAAAAACCAAGCGTATTGTATTCCATGAAATTACAGCGCCTGCTATTAAAAAAGCAGTAGCTAACCCTCGTTTAATTAATATGGACTTGGTGGACGCGCAACAAGCAAGAAGAATATTAGATAGAATTGTGGGATTTGAATTAAGCCCCGTACTATGGCGTAAAATTGGCATGCAACGTAGCTTAAGTGCAGGTCGCGTGCAAAGTGTTGCGGTGCGTTTAATTGCTGAAAGAGAAAGAGAGATTAATCAATTTCTTCCCGAAAGTGTTTTTAAAGTTTCGGCATTATTTTCTGCATTAGATATTAATAAAAAGAAAGTAAAATTTAAAGCAGAAGGCCCTCAGAAATTAACCAATGGCGGCGCTGCTGAAAAGTTTTTGAAGGAATGTAAGGGCGCAAAATACACGGTGAAAGATATCACTGTAAAAGACGGAAAACGTACACCATCCGCACCTTTCACCACATCTACCTTACAACAAGAAGCTTCAAGAAAATTAGGATATAGTGTTAGTAAAACAATGTTACTTGCACAAAAATTATATGAAAGTGGTAAGATCACTTACATGAGAACAGATAGTATTAGCTTAAGTGAAACTGCGGTGGAAGCAATCAAAGCTGAAATTAATTCAAGCTTTGGTGATAAATATTATCAGCCTCGAAAGTTTAAGAATAAAAACGAGAATGCACAAGAAGCGCACGAGGCAATTCGTCCTTCCTATATGAACGAAAGCAAGGTAGACGATGCTGACACCAACCGATTATATGAGTTAATTTGGAAGCGTACTATTGCTTCTCAAATGAGTGATGCACAATTTGAAAAAACGGTTGCGAAAATTGATATTTCAACTAATAAAGAAATCTTAACTGCTTCGGGTGAAGTAATGAAGTTTGACGGTTTCTTAAAAGTATATTTAGAAAGTAAGGACGAAGACGAAGAAGAAGAAACTGCAGATGGCGAGGAAAGCTTATTGCCTCCTTTAGCAGTTGGCCAAGTTCTTGACTTTATTAGCATGACAGGATTAGAAAGATTTAGCCGACCTCCAGCAAGATATACCGAAGCTTCCTTGGTTAAAAAATTAGAGGAATTAGGCATCGGCAGGCCTTCTACCTATGCGCCAACTATTACTACTATAATGAAGCGTAATTATGTAGAGAAGCGCGAAAAAGAAGGGATTAAAAGATTGTACCAGGTTTTGTCTTTAAATACTAAAGATGAAATTACTACAGTGACTGAAAGCGAAATTACAGGCGCTGAAAAAAATAAATTATCCCCTACCGATTTAGGCTTGGTGGTGACCGACTTCTTAAAACAACACTTTTCAAAAGTGATGGATTTTAATTTTACAGCGAAAATTGAAGGTGAGTTTGATGAAATTGCTGCAGGCAAATTGGCTTGGAGTGATATGTTAGCTGCCTTTTATACCCCATTCCACGAAACAATCGAGCATACATTAGAAACAGCCGAAAGAGCGAAAGGAGAAAGGGAACTAGGATTTGACCCAGTAAGTGGTAAGAAGTTAATTGCACGTATGGGTAGATATGGCCCAATGGTTCAAATAGGTCACCAGGACGAGGAAGAGAAACCAAGATTTGCAAAATTAAAAGCTTCTCAAAGTATTGAGACCATCAGTTTTGAAGAAGCAATGGAGCTTTTTAAGCTACCTAGGATGCTTGGTCAGTTTGAAGACGAAGAGGTTTCGGTAAACATAGGCCGTTTTGGCCCCTATGCGGCCCATGCGAAGAAGTTCTACTCCTTAAACAAGGAAATGGACCCTTACACAGTAACCTTTGAAGAATTGACTCCTATGATTGCTGAAAAGCGCAAAGCAAAGGATGAACGTACTATTAAAGTATTTGAAAAGGAAAAGATACAATTATTACGTGGCCCTTATGGCCCTTATATAAAACAAGGACTCCGCAACTTTAAGTTGACTAAAGAACAACAAGAGAAAGTAGAAGAATTAACCATAGAGGAAGTGAAAGCTATTATTGAGGAGTTAAAAAAGAACCCTCCTCGTAAAACTGCCCGTAAGAAAAAAGCTTCTTAGTTAATCTTATTACTTGAAAATAGCTACAATCCCTCCACCACAACGGGGGGATTTTTTATGCTCGTAATGCTCACTGCACATTTAGGTTCAAAAGATTGTAATGCATCCCATACTTCTCTTTTCGCCATGGTCGCTAAAAATAACTTCAATGAACTAAAACTCAGAACTCGCACTTCGTGCTCAAACATGCTGAGTTTCTTAACGTTCATCTCTGTCATTTTCTTTACGCTATGGCTCAGAGTTCAGTATTGGAATGCATTACAACCTTTTGAAAATACAATACAAAGGAAATGAATGTATCCTACTCGCGAACTTCTGCCCATAGCGTAAAGAAAATACACTAAGTTCATTGTTAAAAAATTGCGCATGTTTGAGTGCGCAGCACGAGTTCGCAATTTTAGATGAACGTGTGTATTTTTAGCGTGATGGGCATCTGAGAGCGATAGGATATATTATTTCCGATTATTCATTTTAGACAACTAGAATAAGCATAATTAAAAGGGACACCAATTGGTGTCCCTTTTAATTATTTGAGAGGAGTGAATTAAGCCATTGCAGGCTTCTTACTCATTGATTTAAGATAATTAACGTGTGCTTTAATTGCACTAACCACTGTTGGGTATTCAATATACTTTAATTTAAAATCCATACAAGTTTGTTTTACAATTTTAGAAATTGCAGGATAATGTACGTGTGAAACTTTTGGAAACAAATGGTGTTCGATTTGAAAGTTTAACCCTCCCACTAACCAACTAACTAATTTGCTTTTAGTCGCAAAATTAGCGGTAGTATGTATTTGGTGTGCAGCAAACTCGTCAGGCATTTTATTCTCAGGTTGAATAGCAACAGGGAATTCGGTTCCATCAACTGTATGTGCTAACTGGAATACAATGCTTAAAATAAAGCCAGCAAAGCAAGTAGTTACGAGGAAACCAACTAGCCAGCTTGTCCATCCTAGCATGTATACTGGTATAATTATAAACACAGCAGCATGGTAAACCTTAACCACCCAAAATTCTATATGTTCTCCAATAGTCATTTTTTTCAATGGCACAGAACCGATTTTTTGAGAGAAGTATTTTTTATAGTCTGTAAAGAAAATCCAGAAAATATATAATAAGCAATATAGTACCCAAAAATACACATGTTGAAAGCGATGTAATAAATAATGCTTTTGTGTAGGTGCCATTCTCATGAATACGCCTACTTCAATATCGTCATCAACGCCGTCGATATTAGTGAAAGTGTGGTGCAATGTTACGTGTTTCATACCCCACATAAACCTGCTTGCACCAAGTACGCTTATGGAAGAAGAAGCAAGCTTGTTCAACCAAGGATATTTACTAAAGCTACCATGACTTCCATCATGCATAACATTAAAACCAATAGCTGCAATTAATCCACCAAATAATACACACTCTGCGATTGCATAAAACACAGGGGGTGTGAAAAATACAAGGTGAATATAAGTAGCAACAAATAAAGAAAGTAAAATAATAGCTTTCGAAAAAAGCTTGTAGTTACCAGTCGACTTAATTGAATGATCGCTAAGATACTCGTTTACTCTTCTTTTTAATTCCGCATGCAATGACTTAGCCATTACTGGAAATTTGGGGGTAGCAATGTTGGGGTTTGACATTAGGTTACAATTTGGTAGTGCAAAGGAACGCAAAATTGCTAGAACCAAATGCCGAAATAGAGAATATTTGCTACGAACGATGAATTATTCTTTTTATTATGTAAACTATTGTTAAAATATATCCACATGAGTGGGGAAATAAGCTGAACAATGTCACATATTTTGCGTTGATTTGAGTAATTATATAAACGTATTCCCTCCATAAACATGCATACAGCAACAGAAATAAAAGCATTATTTAAGTTAATTGACGACCCTGATGAAGAAGTATTTAATACCATTGCTGACAGGTTGTTGAATTATGGTTCTCCTATTATTCCTGACTTAGAACATTTATGGGAAAACACATTGGAAGAAACTACCCTTGAACGTATTGAAATGATGATTTATAAACTACGTTTAAATGATTTACGAGAAGCCTTTGTTGAATGGAAATCAAAACCAAACCCTTCCCTTTTCGAAGGCGCATTACTTATAACGAAATTCCAACTACCTGAATTAGCAACCGATACATTGCGTCATCAATTAGAAAAAATAAGACGTAATATTTGGCTTGAATTAAACAACTACTTGACACCATTAGAACAAGCAAACGTGTTAAGAAACATATTATTTAATTACTACCAAATAAAAGGAGTTGAGGTAAACTATGAAAAACCCGCCGATTTTTTGATTGCTGCACCCTTGCAATCAAAAAAGGGGAACGCTTTTGCCAATACCATACTATACGCAGAACTTTGTCAGCAACTAGAACTTGAAGCACATTATATAAACATCCCAAAGCAATGTATTATTGCTTTTTATGCAGCAGACTACGATGAAGAACAAGTGTATACAAACCCGCAAGAATATATTCAGTTTTATGTTGAAGGAACAACCGGGCATGCTTTCTCTCAAAAGGACCTAGACCAATATTTTTTACGCTCCAATATTGAACCTAAAAATGTTTATTATAAGGCCCTTTCAAATGTGCGGGTTATACAAAAACATTTATTAGAATTAGCTAAATGTTTTACGAGTCCAACTGTACAGTATAAACAAAAGGACCTTACCGAACTTGCCAACTTATTAGACAACTCATGTTAGTTCAAACCGCACATATTTATCACAGCCCCATTGGCCAAATGAAAATTGTTGCGTCCGATTATTGTATTGAAGAACTGGTTTTTATTGCCCCCTCCGAAGGCGCAGGCTTTTTCGAAAACGATGCTGACCAACCAGCCGTCATACACCAATGCGTAGACGAATTAATTGAATACTTTGCAGGCAAAAGAAGACATTTTACGGTACCTATTAATCAGGAGGGAACCGAATTTCAACAGAAAGTTTGGAAGGAACTATATGAATTACCTTTTGGCAAAACCTTAAGTTATGGAGAACTAGCAAAAAAATTAGGGGACCCAAACTTAGTACGTGCAGCAGCATCGGCAAATGGAAAAAATAAAATTGCGATTATTGTTCCTTGTCATAGGATAATAGGTGCTGACCAATCATTAGTGGGTTATGCTTGGGGTAAAGCAAGAAAGAAATGGCTACTACAGCATGAATTTAGGCTTGCCTTAGGAGTGCAAACCTTATTTTAAAGTGCACTATAATGGAATTGTAGTGCAAGAGCAACTACTTCCCTCTTAATTCCTTGAAAATAGACCCATTAAACCCAAAAGGAAGTAGATGTGCAGCGGAATTGAAAACCTGAACCGGCCCTTCTAAACCTGATAAAATTATCCTAATTGGTGCTTGGTAACGATTTTCAAAATCAAGCAAAGACTGTCTACACATTCCACATGGAGATAAGGGATCAACTGACGGCTTTCCAATGGCGTCATAGCTAACTGCAAGGACTTGTATTTTTTCGCCCGAAAATTGACTCCCAACGCTATTTAAAAGCGTTCTTTCTGCGCAAATGCCCACGGGATAACTTGCGCTTTCCTGATTTGATCCAATAACAATTTCATTTGAGCTTAACCTAGCTGCCGCACCTACCAAGAAATTAGAATAGGGAGCATAAGCTGTTTGAGTTGCTTTTCTTGCCGCTTCTAAAACCAATTGGTCCTCCTGAGATAGTAATCCTGAATGGTCCAACAGCTCGTATTCAATTTCTATTTTCTTAATCATACCTAAATTTAATTGTTATTTTATCAGTTTGAACAATCTGTTCCACCTTACTGACTGGCTATAACTAAACCAAATGAGTGCTGCACGACCCACAATATGGGTTTCAGGAACAAATCCCCAAAAGCGGCTATCCTGGCTCCTGTGTCTATTGTCTCCCATCATCCAATAGTAATCTAACTTTATTATGTAATTTTTTGTTTCAACACCATTAATAAAATACTTCCCGTTTCTATTTTCAAGTGTATTGTGTTCGTAGTTAGTAATTAACCTTTGGTATAATTCAATAGTACTATCCGCTAAAATAATTTTATCCCCTTTTTTGGGAATACGAACGGGACCAAAGTTGTCAACTGAATAAGGGAAATGCACTACATCATTAGGAAAAGTGTATCCAACTGTATTGTCCTGAAATAATTCTACGAATTTAACTTGAGGCAATTTTTTTAAACTTGCGGCAGCTGAAGCAGTCATATTTATTTTAAAACTGTTAGGCTTAATATCCATTACTTGAAAATCCGAAGTTGCTTCTGTAATGTTAATACCTATGGTGTCTTCTATAAAATCTTCAGGTATAGGTGCGCCATTGGTCTCTACTAAATATTCTGATTGCGCATAAGCAGGTAGAAACGCTGGAGCATTATTAACCCATAGTTGACTTCCCTTAACTTGAATTACATCCCCTGGTATACCAACGCATCTTTTAATATAGTTGTCAGTTTTGTCAATAGGATGTACTAAAATTGGGTAATCATTTTTCAACTTGTCTCTGTCGTTATTGTATTGCTCACTTCTTAATACATCATAATAAGGAATCTTGCTTCCAAACTCTGGCAGGTTTATAATGGTGTCTCCTGCAGGAAAATTAAACACAACAACATCGTTTCTGTTTATAGCCCTCAATTTTGGAAGTCGCGTATAGTCAATTTGGATCCATTTTAAATAAGAAGGGGTTGTGGGTGCGCCTGGCAAGGTGTTATGTACGAAAGGAAAAGACAATGGTGTTTGTGGTATCCTGCCACCATAAGTTACTTTGTCCACAAATAAAAAGTCGTTCACCAAGAGAGTTTTTTCCATACTCTCAGTAGGTATCACATACGCCTCAAATAAAAATGTTCTAATTAAGGTGGCTGCTACTACAGCGAATACAGCTGCGTCAATCCATTCCCTCGACGCAGATTTATGGTAATGTGCTAAGGCTTCATTGCCATGCCATTTTTCGTTCTTAGAAAACCCTAAGTAGGGTAAATAAATAAAAGGAGCCAAAACTGTTAACGCATGATGAATTAAACTTACTCTTTTAAAATGCATCACAAAAAGAATTGAAATCCACAAGCTAACAAATTGTCCCAAAATTGGAATTAACTGAAGCCAAAACCAAAACTTAGGAATATTACAGAGTTTAACTACTTCCCAGGTATTGTAAAAAGGAATAATTGCTTTTGTACTTTCTACGCCTGCTTTTTTTAACATGCCGTAAATACCAATATGCCAACCTAAAACGAAAATAAGAAATATAAATATGCCCATAAATTGAAATTAATTATACATAACAAAAATATCCCTTTGTGGGGGATATTTATAAAAAGATTTTTTCGAGCCAATTTTACTACATAAAAGGCCTAAAACAAGGATTACTTATTTATATTGTTGCAATACTTCCTTTACTAATTTTACCGACCTAGCTATATCCGGTATTGCCAAAGCAGTTAAATTAGGAGCATAATGCATAGGAGCGTCCGCGCTAGTGATTCTTCTAATTGGGGCATCAAGGTAGTCGAAGCCTTCTTTTTGAATACGGTAAGACAACTCAGAAGAAACAGAAGCGAATGGCCATTGCTCTTCAATAATCACTAAACGATTTGTTTTCTTCACACTTTCTAAAACTGTCATCCAATCCAAAGGACGAATAGTTCTTAAGTCAACTACTTCCGCACTAATGCCTTCTTTCTCAAGTTCAGCAGCAGCACCTAATGCCACTTTCATCATTTTATTGTAAGAAACAATAGTTATATCGCTTCCTACTTTTTTAACATCCGCCTTGCCTAATGCTATGTAATATTCTTCTTCAGGCACTTCGCACTTATCGCCATACATTACTTCACTTTCCAAAAACATGATAGGATCTTGTTCATAGCGAATAGCTTGTTTTAATAAACCTTTCGCATCATAACCATTCGATGGAGACACCACTTTTATACCAGGAATATTTGCTAAATAACTTTCAAATGCAGTGGAATGCTGAGCGCCTAATTGGCCAGCACTTCCATTAGGTCCTCTCATTACAATTGGGCAACCAATTTGACCACCGCTCATTGCCAACATTTTACTAGCAGTATTTAAAATTTGGTCTAAAGGCAGTACAGCGAAATTCCAAGTCATAAATTCCACAATTGGCCTTAAACCATTTTGCGCAGCACCTACTGCAACAGCAGTAAATCCTAATTCAGAGATGGGTGTATCAATAACGCGTTTGGGACCAAATTCGGCTAACATACCCTGACTTACTTTATAAGCACCATTATACTCCGCTACTTCCTCCCCCATTAAAAATACACTATCGTCTCTTCTCATCTCTTCATTCATCGCTTCTCTAAGGGCTTCTCTAAAGGCTATTGATCGCATGCAATTAAGTTTATTTTGAATTGCAAAAATAGAGTTTTATATAGGAAAAAAGTAATTCTATTGCATAAAAAAAATCCCTCCCCGTTTAACCGGAGAGGGATATCGGGTCTAACCCACCCTAAATACTTAAAATATATTATAAGCAAAGCTTACATAGTATAATCCACCAATTTTAGGACTACCAAATGCAGTATAATAATAACGGTTAAATATATTTGAACCGCCTATTTTGATTAAAGATTTGATAGAAGGTACTTTATAAGTTATTGCACCATCTACAGTACTATAACCATCTACAGTTCCTACCCCAAATGTACCTTCATAATTGAAGCCATCTTGATAATGCAAACTAGTACTGAAACCTAAACGATTCTTGATCAAGAAACCACTATTGCTAAAGCCAAAGTTAGCTCTGAATGTTGGTGTATTGAAGTAAGAAACAAATCCTGCAGGTAACGGTCCAATCTCATCAGTGAAGATGCTTGAAGACAAGACAAAATTTCTTGGGAACATATACTCACCTGATATTCCCCATCCACTTGTTGATACTTTTGCGGTAGCATTAGCAGAAACGCTATAAGCAGTACGCGTAGAAGCAGAACCTAAATCAGCAATATTACCAGAATTCGGCTGAAGCACAGTTACACCACTAATAAAATTGGTATACTTTCCAGAATAAACATAAAAATCTAATAATAGTTTTTTAGCAATCAAAGCCTTGTAACCTATTTCAAAAGAACTCATTGATTCAGGTTTGAATTCGCCGAATTTTTGCTCTGCTGGAGCACCTTTCAATACACTTGCAAGTGAGTATACCTTATTAGTATTATTATTTGGTCCAAACTTGTAGAAATCTCTAAGTTGTGGTAATCCTCCCATTAAAATAGTACCCGCACCAACTGTTAAATTGATCCATTGGTTTTGAGTTGTTGGGAAACGGTAAGCGCTTTG
>CAJATB010000246.1 GCA_903944755.1 uncultured Bacteroidota bacterium | reverse complement strand
TTTTTTCACATAATCGTATTCACTAGGAATTGGTGGGCATTCGTCAAAAGCCATAATAATATCCGCTCCAATACTCCTTTGAATATCCATTACTTTCTCGGGACTAAACATGTGTTTACTTCCATCAATATGAGATTGAAAAAGCGCCCCTTCTTGCGTAATTTTCCTATTAGATGCTAATGAAAAAACTTGGTATCCTCCACTATCGGTTAAGATAGGCCTATCCCATCCCATAAATTTATGTAAGCCGCCAGCAGCCTCTAATACTTCAAGGCCCGGCCTTAGGTATAAATGGTAAGTATTACCCAAAATAATTTGAGCATTAATGTCCTTTTTTAACTGCTGTTGGGTTACTGCTTTCACGGAACCAATTGTACCAACAGGCATAAATATGGGAGTCGCAATGGTACCATGATCGGTGGTAATGGTACCCGCTCGGGAAGCACCTGTTGTGCTCTGGAATTGTAAGTCAAATTTTAGTGCCGCCATGGCGCAAAGGTAAGGTCAAAAGGCTTTACTTTTGTGTCATGATTACTAACCTACCCTTGTCAACTATATTGATAGGCATATTTATATGTGTCATTGCCATACAACTATTTTATTTCCTATTTTTCTTCCTAAGATTGGCCTTGTATAAGAAACCTACAAAAAAGGTGCATGTTGAGCATCCTATTTCTGTGGTAATATGCGCGCGCGATGAAGCTCAAAATTTAATGAATAATTTGCCGGGGGTATTAGTGCAACAGTATAATACTACACATGAAATAATTTTAGTGAATGACAATTCCGAGGATGAAACAAAATATTTACTAGAAGAGTTTAAAAAATCTTTCAAGAATTTAAACCCAGTGATTCTTACACAAGAAGCTAAAATGATTAGTGGGAAAAAATTTCCACTTTCAATTGGTATTAAATCAGCAAAAAATGAAACCTTATTATTAACTGATGCCGATTGTGTTCCAGCCAGTGAACATTGGATGCAATTGATGCAAGATGGTTATGACGATAATATAGAAATAGTACTTGGTTATGGTGCCTATAGAAAGAAGCCAGGTATTTTAAACAAACTGATTCGCTTTGAAACTTTTCAAACAGCACTTCAGTATTTTTCCTATGCACTTGCGGGATTACCTTATATGGGTGTTGGCCGAAACCTTTCTTATAAAAAGGACGTTTTCATGAGGAATAAAGGCTTCTCTTCTATCAACCAAATACCAAGTGGGGATGATGATTTATTTATCAACCAAGTGGCTAATAAACTTAATACCGCTATTGTAATTGACAAGGACGCTCATACCATTAGCGAACCTAAAACTAGTTTTCAGGAATGGATGAACCAGAAATACCGCCATTACACTACAAGCAAATATTATAAAAAGAAGCATGCTGTATTGTTAGCATTATATGCAATAAGCCAATTTTTATTCTATCCCCTACTTATTGCAGCACTTATTTTTTCGAAAGAATATATATTACTAGCAAGCCTTTGGAGCCTCCGCGTTATTGTTCAAGGAGCAATTTTAAGAAGCACCATGAAGAAACTGAACGAATTAGACCTTTGGCCTTGGTTTTTATTGTTTGATATATGGTCCATATTCTATTATTTGTTTACCTTGCCTAGCGTATGGAAAGCACCCCAGAAAAGTTGGAATTAATTACAAAGTACTTTGACGATTTTTCGCCAAAGCAACTAGCTCAATTTGAAGGCCTTGAAGCGGCCTATAAGGAATGGAATAGTCAAATTAATGTAATTTCTAGAAAAGACATTGACCATATTTACTTGCACCATATTTTGCATTCCTTAAGTATTGCAGCCATTGCAGCATGGGAAAAAGGTACACAAGTAATTGATATTGGTTGCGGTGGTGGTTTCCCTAGTGTGCCTTTAGCAATATTTTTTCCTGACGTACAATTTTACGCAGTGGATAGTATTGCAAAAAAATTGAAAGTAGTTGATGCAGTTTGTGAAATGGTGGGCATCACTAATATTACTACTAAACATACTCGTGTTGAAGACATTAAGAACAAGAAGTTTGATTACGCAGTAAGCCGCGCTGTTGCACCTTTAAAAGATTTATGGAAATGGGCAGGACCTGTAATAAATAAAAAAGCCGACCAACCTAATGGCTTGATTTGTTTAAAGGGTGGCGATTTACACCAAGAAATTTTCGAGAGTGGCGTTCGCCCTAAGATGATGTCTATTTATGATATTTTTAAAGAAGAATACTTCCAGGAAAAATTTATTATTCAAGTGAAGAAAGGGAAATAACTAAAACTAGATAACTTATTCCATCTCAGATGAAACAAGTTATCTAGTTAATCCCTTAACAGATTTAGTTTGGTATCTCTAATTTATTATTCGTTCTATTAATATCTGGCATTCTTTGGCTTGGATCAATTTCAATTGATTTTAGTGCTGAAATTGGCTTACTTGTTTCAAAAGTATACGTTGGTTGTGCCCACTTACATGCAGGATGAATAATAGTGTTTAAAGTAGTTTCAGGCGTTTTGTTACCCAACATTAAATCTAGTGGAATGTAGTGTAGTTCGCTTGTGCCGTCCTTGTAGGTAACTAGTACTTCTAGCGGCATTGGTAATTTTCCAATACGTTGAATACTAATAACTGCTGTGTTGTTACCTACTTGAATATCATTTAAACCGTAGTCAATTGTTTTGGTTGAATTCACCCAATATTCTTTCAGCCATTGTAATTGCAACCCACTTGTTTTTTCTGCAACTCGAATAAAATCATTTGCATTTGGATGCTTGAACTTCCAAGTGTTATAATAGTTTAATAATAATTCATCTCTTTTTGCTTCGCCCATCACATAACCTAATACACCTAGGAAAGTACCCCCTTTACTATAAGCAGCATTGCTGTAGGCGTAGTTTGTATTAAAATGGTCGGCATGTGTTGTGAGTGGTTCTTCTAACCCACTCTTCGCTAATGCTATATAACCCCCATAATTTGCATTCTGTACAAATTGTGATTTTGCCTTTTCATTTGAAACCAATAAACGTTTTTTTGCGGACTCACTTATATAAGGTGAACTAGCAGCAATATTTAAGTTGTAATAATGTGTAATATCTTCTTCGGCATAACTTGTAAACCCTTCGTCCATCCATGCAAATAAACTTTCGTTGGTACCTAATATATGTTGGTACCAAGTATGCATCCACTCATGAAAAGCAGTCCCTAAACCTGGGCCTTTTAATAAAGTTGCCATTGCATATTCCATGCCACCGTCACCCCCTTGAACAAACGAGTATTGAGGATAAGGGTAAGCTCCAAACTTCTTTTCCATATAAGGCAACACCTTTTCAGCAGCCCATAAAACATTTGCCCATGCACTATCTTCGGCACCCCCTTTTTCTTTGTAGTAAACATGTAAAGTTAAATTAGGCCTTACTTGTTTTGATAAATGTTTGTAATGGTCGTCGGCAGCCCACATAAAATCATGAATATTATTTCCCTTAAAATTCCAAGTCTTTAGCCCTTCTTTATTAGGCACAGCATTAGGATTTTGTAATACGCCAGTTGCAGCAACAGTATAGTTCTTGTCTAATTGTAACGTGACGTCATAATTGCCCCAAACGCCGTAAAATTCGCGCGCAACATACTGGTTGGCATTCCACCCTTGGTAATCATATTCCACCATTTTAGGATACCATTGGCTCATGGAGAAGCGAACACCTTCTGCATTATCTCTTCCTGCCCTTCTAATTTGCTTTGGCACTTGTGCTTCAAACACCAATGACATTTTAATTGATGACTTTGGCGCAATTGCTTGCGTCAATTGTACTTCCAAAATAGTTTCGTGTTGAATTAATTTTTGCTGCTTACCTGCTATAATAATTTGACTTACTTGTTGGTATCCTATTTCAGATGGCGTTAATTTTTGGATACGATCCTTAACACGACCATCCCAATCGGCAGTGGTGTCACCACGCCTATTTACAAAAGTAACTTTACCTAATTCTCGGCTACGGGTATCCATAGTAGAATTGGGCTGAAACGCATTCCAGTATAAATGAAAATATACCTTCTTTAAAGTGTCTGTTGAATTGTTGTTATACACAATATCTTCTGTTCCTTTAACGATATTGGTTTTTACATCCAATGCGGCTTTAATTTTATAGTCAATACGTTGTTGCCAACGGTCGGCTTGAGCAGTAGCGAAATTTAAAAATGATACAGTTACTAATAAAAGGAGTGCTAACTTTTTATACATAGGGTAGAAATTTAATCTCAATTTAATGAAAATAAACTTAATACCTTATCATTTACCCCTCTTTGCTCCTTAGACTGTATTCATTTTTTTAGTCTTTTAGTAACCTTACTGAATACCCAGAAGTTCTTGGACCGTATTGAAATAAAGCAGCCTCCGAATCATTATAGCACGCTAAACTAGCTGTAGCTTCGGTAAAAAAATATTTTGAATAAGATCCAAATACGGCTTTATATCCCATAGCCCAAAAATATCCTTGGTCATCACGAAATCCTCCG
>CAJATB010000245.1 GCA_903944755.1 uncultured Bacteroidota bacterium | reverse complement strand
TCGACTGCCTAATATTATTGGTAATCATATGGTTTTACAACAAAAGACAAACGTAAATATTTGGGGATGGGGTGCCCCTGGAGAAAAAGTCATTATAAAAACCAATTGGGACACACTTTACTATGAAGTCATAACAACCAATTCGGCCAAATGGACCGCAGCTATAAAAACGCCCTCTGCAGGTGGTCCTTATCAAATAACTATAGCAGGAAATAATAAGATAATAATAGACGATGTTTTAATTGGCGAGGTTTGGCTTTGTGGTGGGCAAAGTAATATGGAGTGGTCAGGCGATCAAACATTAGCTCAGTCAATGGAAGAGGCTCCCAATGCAACCAATAATAAAATTCGATTCTTTTACGTGCCAAAAGCAACAGCAAAGTATCCACAAGAAAATATTGATGCCAAATGGGTTGTTTGTTCACCGGAAGCAATGTACCAGTTTAGTGCAATAGGTTACTTCTATGGCAAAAATTTACAAGAAGCCTTGCATTTGCCAGTTGGTTTAATTAATTCAAATTGGGGAGGTACTGCAGCAGAAACTTGGACACCAAATTATGTAATTAATAATAGCGAGACACTGCTTAAGGCTGCTGCCAAACTAAACACAACACCTTGGTGGTCTAGTGAGGTTGGTGCCACCTATAACGCAATGATTGCACCTCTCACGAACTATGGCATAGGAGGTGTAATATGGTATCAAGGAGAAAGTAATACAGAAACTTATTATAGCTATCAAGCATTATTTACAAAAATGATAGATGCGTGGCGAACGGCATGGAAAATAAATTTCCCTTTTTATTATGTACAAATTGCACCATTTGCTTACGGGAACAAAAATATTGGTGCACTATTAAGGGAGGCGCAAACAAAATCGGCAACCCATGAGCATACAGGAATGGTGGTGATATCGGACTTGGTGCCTGATACTAATAATATTCATCCAACACTTAAGAAGGAAGTCGCTAAACGGTTAGCAAACCTCGCTTTGCACGAAAACTATGGTATAAAATCTGTTGGTATAAAAAGTCCAACTTATAAAAACCATACAATTGAAAATAATAAAATAACTATTTCATTTAATAACATTGGCTCCGGCCTATTCATTAAAGGAGAAAATGCAACCTGTTTTGAAATTGCGGGACTGGATAAAAAGTTTTTATCAGCACAAGCGATACTGGAAGGGGATAAAATAATTGTCTTTAACAACAATATAAAAAAACCTACTGCTGTTCGTTTTGCATTTAACAATACTGCAATCCCTAACTTGTTCAATAAAGAAGGTTTGCCTGTAAATTTATTCAGAACCGATAATTGGGAAATGGATACAAGCCCATTAAAACAATAAAATACGTTTTATGAAAATATTTCTAAACATATTATTAGTGTTGTTTTTATTTATTTCAACAACTATTAATGGACAATCAAGTAATGCCGAAAAAATTGATGCAATCATGCAACGGTACGCAAGTCCAGAAACCCCTGGAGCAAGCGTACTTGTAATGCAAGGAGGAAAAATTATTTTCAAAAAAGGTTATGGAGTTGCAAATATTAGTTCGCAAGAAAAAATCACCCCCGCCACTAACTTTCGGCTAGCTTCTGTAACTAAGCAATTCACGGCTACAACTATTTTAATGTTGGAGCAACAAAAAAAATTATCATTAGAGGACCCGCTTACAAAATACTTTTCTAGCTTTCCTGATTATGGAAAAAAAATAAAAATAAAGCACCTCCTAACACATAGTTCGGGACTGGTTGACTACGAAGACTTAATCCCACCCACACAAACCACACAAGTTCATGATACTAGCTGTTTGCAATTAATGTATATGGTAGATTCATTATACTTCCCAGCAGGTACGCAATATAAATATAGTAATACCGGATATGCAATACTAGCATTAATAGTAGAAAAAGTAACTGGCAAGGATTTTGCAACTTATTTAAAGGAAACCATTTTCAAGCCATTGGGTATGAAAAACACGATTGCATACGAAGAGGGAAAATCGGTTGTTACGAATCGTGCAATTGGACATTCAATTATTAATAGCAATTGGACACAGACCGACCAGAATACCACAAGCGCTGTTTTGGGAGACGGAGGCGTTTATAGTAATGTGATTGACTTATCAAAATGGATAAAAGCTTTAATGCAGTTTAAATTAATAATACCCGTTATGCAAAATCGTGCTTGGAGCAGAAGCGTTTTAGATAACGGCAAGCCCATTGACTATGGTTATGGATGGCATATAGAAGAATATAAAAATATTACCCATCCCTTTCACGGGGGCAGTTCTATAGGTTTTAGAAATTGCTTACTTGTATTTCCAAACCAGCAACTAATGGTGGTAATCTTAAGTAATAGAAACCAGCATGAGCCAATTGAAGAGGCTCAAAAAATTGCGTCATTATTCCTCCCTTAGATGCAATTAATGGGTATTGTTTCTATTTTTTATAATTAATTGATTACTAAGTTTATACATATATATAAAATCTGTTTTTAATTCATAAAATAAAGAAAGCCTTTCCTGCGCTTGGGCTACCCTATTAAATCATGGACCTAACTCAGTATTCATCCAACTGAAAAAATACCATTTTTCACATAATAAAAGTGCCTAACAGGTGGTTTATGTCAAGTTTATTTTTAGTAACTTACTTTACGATTGCTCAAACGATTTACTAAAACTTAATACCCTATGGAAAGAAGAACTTTTCTTAGCAAATCAGCTGTTGCCACAGCAGGTTTATTTATTACGCGAGACTTATTCAAACAACAAGCAAGTCCTATTTATGGTCATAATGGAATGACCTACCAGCTAAATACAAAGTGGGGGATATTAAATGCCGACAAAACGCCCGTGAATGATTGTCACGAAATGATACAGGATATAAAAGGGCGTATTATTTTATTGACGAATGAG
>CAJATB010000244.1 GCA_903944755.1 uncultured Bacteroidota bacterium | reverse complement strand
GATGATATTAGTGGTGTTACAAGAGACCGTCAGTATGGTATTACCGATTGGAATGGTAAGTCCTTTAATGTAATTGATACAGGTGGATTCGTACCTGATTCTAAGGATATGTTCGAAACTGAAATCAGAAAGCAAGTAAGAATTGCTATTGATGAAGCAAATGCCATTGTTTTTATGGTAGATGCTGCTGTAGGTTTAACAGATTTAGATGCTGCAATGGCTGATATGCTGAGAAGAAGTGTTAAGCCTGTGTATGTTTGTGTAAACAAAGTAGACAATTCAACTAGGGCTTTGGAAGGTACCGAGTTCTACGGTATGGGCTTTGAGCACAATTTTTTCGTGAGCTCTATTTCAGGTAGTGGCACGGGAGAGTTATTGGATGCTATCACCGATGGCATGAAGGATGAACCAGTAAAGGTAGTGGATGAAGAGCTTCCTGAAGGTGCTGAGCCTGAGGAAGCACCCGCTGTCCCTAAAATTGCTATCATCGGACAACCTAATGTGGGCAAGTCTTCTTTGTTAAATGCAATGATTGGACAAGACAGAACAATTGTAAGTGATATTGCAGGTACTACACGCGATACCATTCATACTCATTACAATATGTTCCAAAAAGAATTTATTTTAATTGATACTGCAGGTATAAGAAGAAAGAATAAAGAGAAGGACGATTTGGAATTTTATTCTGTTATACGCGCTATTCGTGCTATGGATGAAGCTGATGTGTGTTTAATGGTTATTGATGCTGTTAAGGGAGTGACTGCCCAGGATTTAAGTATTTTTAGCCTTGCTGCTAAAAAAGGAAAGGGTATTGTTGTTTTAGTAAACAAGTGGGATTTGATCACAAAGGAAACTAATACAGCCCGTGATTACGAGAAAACATTAAAGGACAAACTGGCACCTTTTACAGACGTGCCTATCTTATTTATATCTGCAGTAGAGAAAACACGTATTTTTAAAGCTATTGAGTTGGCTTTAGATGTTTTTGATAACAAACACCGTAAAATACCTACTTCTAAGCTGAATGATATTATGTTAAAGGCTATTTCCAAGTACCAGGCGCCTGTGGTTAGAGGACATGTGATAAAAATCAAGTTTGTGTCTCAGCTTCCTACAAGGGTTCCAAGTTTTGCCTTCTTTACCAATTTCCCAGACGACGTTAAGACGCCTTACAGGAATTACCTCGAAAATCAGGTTAGGGCCAACTTTAACTTTACAGGGGTGCCGGTAAGGATCTATTTCAGGAAAAAGTAGTTAAAAAATAAACTTTCGTTAAAATTTGGTGATTTTAGCCTTAAACTTTATCTTCGCCAACGTATTTTTGATACCAAACTTAAAAAAAACCAAAATGAAAAAAGTATTCGCAATTTTCGCTATCGCTGCATTAGCTGCTTGTGGTGGTGCTTCTACAGACGCTACAACTGATTCTGCTGCTTCAACTGTTGACACTGCTGCTGTTGTAGCTGATTCAACTGCTGTTGTTGCTGATTCAACTGCTGTAGTTGATTCTGCTGCTGCAACTAAGTAATTAAGACTATAAGTTTTATAACTTCTTGCAAGAAGGTCCTCCCGCATATCGGGAGGATTTTTTTTGCCCCTATATGATCATTTTTGGCATTAATATTGCCTATACACAGTAGACTTACTCAAGGGTTTATTTGTGCCTTGGCTATGTCATTTTGACTTTTTAAATAATACAGCATGATGAATAAATTTTTAATTAAAGGGGAAGAAGAGGATAATGAGTTTATTCCTTTATTCTCCTTTAATGAACAAGATGTAGAAAATGAGCCTGAGCTTGTAATTGATTCTTTAATACCTATTTTGCCTTTACGTAATACTGTTTTGTTCCCAGGGGTGGTAATTCCAATTACAGTTGGAAGGGACAAAAGTATTCAGGCGGTTAAGGCTGCTTTTAATAAGGACAAATTAATTGGGGTGGTTTCACAGAAGGACGGGAATATTGAAGACCCTGGTCCAGCCGATTTATGTAAAATTGGCACCGTTGCTAAAATCGTTAAAATGATTAAGATGCAGGACGGTGGGACTACTATTATTATTCAAGGTAAAAAACGCTTTGAATTATTAGCCATGAAGGAGGAAGACCCTTTTTTCAAGGCAGAAGTAAATGTATTAATAGAAGAAAAAGTAGAAAAAGAAGACCAAAATTTCCAAGCACACTTGTCTACTATTAGGGACTTGGCTGCTCAAATTATACAGCTTTCTCCTAATTTTCCTTCTGAAGCTACTATGATATTGAAGAATATTGATAGTCCTTTATTCCTAATTAATTTTGTAAGCAGTAACTTAAACGTTGAATTACCTGATAAGCAAGGCCTATTAGAAGAAAATAATATTACGTTAAAGGCTGAAAAGCTAATAAAATTCTTACAACAAGAACTTCAATTTGTTGAACTTAAGAATAAGGTTGCCAACAAAACCAGAACCGAGATTGACAAGCAACAACGTGATTACTTTTTACAACAGCAATTAAAAAGTATTAAGGATGAATTGGGCGGTGATTCAAATGACCGCGAAGTAGTGGAAATGAAGAAGAAGGCGGAAAACAAGAAGTGGCCAGAAACCGCAAAAAAATTATTCCAAAATGGGTTAGAGAAACTTGAAAGGATGCACCCAAGCACCCCCGATTATTCAGTGGTGTACAATCACCTTGATTTATTATTGGATTTGCCTTGGGACGAACATACCGACGACAACTATGACTTAAAAAATGCGAAGAAAGTATTGGACGCCGACCACTATGGTATGGGCAAGATAAAGAACCGTATTTTGGAATATTTAGCTGTGCTGAAATTGAAGGGCGATATGAAAAGTCCTATTCTATGTTTTATAGGCCCTCCGGGAATTGGTAAAACATCATTAGGCAAATCGATAGCCCATGCTATAGGTCGTAAATATATAAGGGTCAGCTTAGGTGGCTTACACGATGAAAGTGAAATACGAGGTCATCGTAAAACATATATTGGTGCAATGCCAGGGCGTATTATTCAAAGCCTTAGAAAAGTTAAAACTTCTAACCCAGTTATGATACTGGACGAGATTGATAAAATTGGTGCGGACCAAAGAGGGGATCCTTCTTCTGCTTTACTTGAAGTGTTGGACCCCGAGCAAAACAATTCTTTTTACGATAACTACCTTGAAACCGAATACGATTTAAGTAAAACATTATTTATTGCTACAGCGAACGACATT
>CAJATB010000243.1 GCA_903944755.1 uncultured Bacteroidota bacterium | reverse complement strand
TATACAAACTATACTTTTCTCTTTTACCCATTCGTTCTAATTGATCGGCTAGTTCTAGCCATGGGCGATTCGCCTTTCGAGAATCAATACGGGTCATATTTATTTTTGAATACACACCCACAATAGGATTTACTGAACTTTGGTTTGCCTTTCTATACCAATCATAAGCTTTTGGCCAATTTTCTTTCTTTTGCCAAAGTTGCGCAATTAAATAATGCCACCTACTTTTTGCTAAATTATCGGGTGCATTGGGTAAAGCGTTTGCCAAATAACTAGCTGCGCTGTCATATAGTTCCATTTGATAATAGCCGTATGCCATTTGCTCATTTAAAAAAGGAGCTAGTCGTTGAGGGAAAACAGCATCCGATTTTAATATTTGCAACAAGCTAATACCTTCGTTTAATTCTCCAATTTCAAAATAAGTGCGTGCCTGCCAAAGTAAACTTTCGTTGCGTACATTTTTATTTTCCCATTTTCTTCCGTTTTCAGGGGTAGCAATACTAAATTTACCTTTTGTATTTCTAAGGTTACTGCCAATTTGAACATCCATGCCATCATCCTTTTCGTCGAAAGAATAGTTTATGAACTGTAAAATACTCCCTGCCGTATCAAAATTTTTATGGAACAAATAAGCTTTTGCTAATAATAAATAGGAATCGTCTACATAGTTACTTCTTAAATCATGTAATACAATGTTTGCATTGCTTCGATAAACTATGGAGTCAATATTATTTTTTGCGGTGGCAGAAAGTTCGTAGTTGTAAAAAGGAATTAAATCACTAGTAAAATCGTCTTCGTATGCTAGCCTGGCATTTTGTATAAAACTGTTTAATTCTTCTTCCCCGTGAAATAAATAGTTGAATTGAGCCATCGTATTTTGATAAGCTCTTCGCCCAAGTGTATATTTTTTATCTTTTAATTTTTCATAAGGTAAAGGGCGGTCTTCGCCAAGTGGGGTAATTTTTTGAATACCATCATCAATTCCTTTTATTAAACTTTCCTTTGTCTTATCAATTTTATTAAAAATAAACTTGTTAATCTTTTTTTGATTGGTGTCTAGTAAGCTGTTAATTTTTTTAACCAGCTTTGAATTGTTAATATCTAGCAAACCTTTAGTAGTATCTTGTGCAGTTCCTTGCATCGGGAAAAGGCCAAATTGACAAATTGCCAAAATGCAGAAAAGGTAGTATTTCAAATGAGGTTTTCTACGGTACATAAAAAGGTTAAAAAATAGCTTAAAAATACAATTAATCCCCATTATTTAACCAAAAAAAACCAAACAAGCGTATCTTTAACAAGTACTTATCAATATGGACAAAATAGACATCAATAATACCTTCAAACGTAGGAGTAACACCTACCGTTTAGTAGTCATGAACGACGACACTTATGATGAGGTGGTTGCGTTCCGTTTGTCCCGAAAATCCGTATATATTGGATTTAGTATTTCATTTATTCTATTGGTGGGCTTAACCATAGCATTAATTTCATTTACCCCACTCAAATATTATATACCTGGCTATGGTACAAAGGAAAGTAGGTCCACTTTACAATTGCTTAAGATAAGGACCGATTCATTAGAACAAGCCATTCATTATAAGGAACAATATTTGGAGGGCTTAAAGAAGGTTTTATCGGAAGGCAACCCAAAACAATTGGATACTTTGCCATTACAATTACCCGAGAGTCAACAATCATTTGATTAATGTCAGCTAATAATTCATGGCAAAAGTATGTTGGATTAGGAACTCAACTAATAGTGGGTTTAATTGTTACTTTATATTTAGGAAAAAAGGGTGATGCGTATTTGCACTGGCATAATTTACTAACATGGTTACTTCCTTCTTTATTTATTCTATTTACCTTATATCGAATTATAAAAGACACTCAAACTAAATAATATCAAATGTTTTCAAAAAAGATACTAACTATTTTATTACTTTTTGTAATAGTAAACGTCATTGCTTTTATAGGCATGTTTGGAAATTACGAAATTGGTTTAAATTACTATTTTGTTATTGTCGTAAATACCATGTTATTAATAATGTCCTTGGTTAATTACTATCGTATACAAAAAATGGACCCAACTAATGCAAATGCAATGGTTAGGTCGGTTATGTTAGGGACTTTATTAAAAATGGCCGTATTTGCTGTTGCTGCGCTAATTTACGCTACACAAAAAAAGGGACCTGTAGGTATACCAACATTATTAGTAAGTATGGGTATTTACCTTTTCTATACATGGCTTGAAATTCAATGGGCGACAAAAAAGCAATTATAAAAAAGCAATAATACAGTAGTAGGCAGTCATATTAAAGTGGCTATTTGTTTTATCCATTTATACTTAATATCCTTGGCAAAAGTTGAACATCCTTTACAAGCACTAAATAATTATTTACCTACGGGTTCATTTGAACCTGTTGTGCAGTTAATAAACCATTACAAAGTGCATCTAACGGTAACTAAAGCAAGGAAGTCGGTTTTAGGGGACTACCGCCATGCCTTTTTAGGTGCTAATCATAAAATTTCAGTGAATGGGAATTTGAACCAATATGAGTTTCTCATTACCTTACTGCATGAACTTGCGCACTTGCTTTGCTATGAACAATATAAAAATAAGGTAGAAGCACATGGGAAAGAATGGAAAACTATTTATGGTCAATTGCTAGCACAGTTTATTCAACTACAATTATTCCCTGCAGACATACAAAAAGCTTTGAAAAAAACAGTGTTAAATCCTGCTGCTACTGCAAATGGGGAAACATCGCTATTGTTGGTATTAAGAAAATACGATACTGTAAAAAAAGAGGGTACAGCGTTCATTGCACACATAGCAGAGGGCACTTTGTTTGAATCGTTAAAGGGTCGCATTTTTAAGCGGGGCAAAAAACGCCGCATACGTATAGAATGTGTTGAAGTATCCACTGGGCATGTGTATTCATTTAGTGCGTTAACGGAAGTGACTATTCTATAGTGATTTAAAAGCGATATTAAATATATAAGGGAACCAGCAGTCCGATATTTTATAAAAATGGGAATAAAAAAAATACCCCCAAATAATTGGGGGTATTTTTAAAGTCATAAGAGTGTTTTAAGTAGCATTTTATATTTTATAAAAATGGGAATAAAACAAAATACCCTCGATTAACCGAGGGTATTTTAAAAATCATAAAAGAGTTTTAAGTAGCATTTTATATTTTATAAAATGCTACTTAAAACTAAGCTACAGCCAACTTCACTAAATCGGCAGCTTCGCTCAATTGAATTGCAGACTGCACTTTCAATCCACTTTCGTCTATTAATTTTTTAGCTTCCACTGCATTTGTTCCTTGTAAACGAACAATGATAGGGATATTGATATTGCCTAATTTTTTGAATGCTTCAATTACACCAGCAGCAACACGGTCACAACGAACGATACCGCCAAAGATGTTAATTAAAATTGCTTTTACATTAGGGTCTTTCATGATAATTCTAAATCCTGCTTCTACTGTTTGTGCATTAGCACTACCTCCAACGTCTAAGAAGTTAGCTGGCTCACCACCACTTAACTTAATCATATCCATAGTTGCCATTGCTAAACCAGCACCATTTACCATACAACCAACGTTGCCATCTAATTTTACAAAGTTTAAGCCAAATTCACCAGCTTCTACTTCAGTAGGATCTTCTTCAGTAACGTCTCTCATTGCTAATAAATCAGGATGACGTAATAAAGCATTATCGTCAATGTTCATTTTACAATCCACCGCAATAATTTTGTCGTCACTAGTTTTGAACAAAGGATTAATTTCCAACATGCCACAGTCTAATGAAACGTAAGCATTGTATAAATTAGTTACGAATTTTACGCAATTTTTTAATGCTTCTCCACTTAAACCTAAGTTAAAAGCAATTTTTCTTGCTTGGAATCCTTGTAAGCCACCACCTGGGTGAACCCACTCTTTAAATATTTTTTCTGGTGTGTTATGCGCAACTTCTTCAATATCCATTCCACCTTCTGTGCTATACATAACTACATTCATGCCTTTTGCACGGTCTAATAGGATAGATAGATATAATTCTTTAGTAGGTTGAGGACCTTCGTAATAAACATCCTGAGCTACTAAAATTTTGCTTACTAATTTTCCAGCTGGGCCAGTTTGAATAGTAACTAAAGTGCCACCTAGTATGTTTTTTGCAAATGTTCCAATGTCTTCAGCCGACTTGCCTACAGCTACTCCACGTTGTTCAGTGCCAACAATTTTGCCTTTTCCACGTCCACCTGCATGAATTTGCGCCTTTACGACAGCAAATTTATTGTTGGTTTCGGTAGCGATTTTTTGGTAGGCTGCAACTGCTTCTTCTGCAGTGGAAACAGCTACACCTTCTTGTACTGGTACATTGTATCTCTTAAGTAGTTCTTTTGCTTGGTATTCGTGTAGGTTCATTCTAAAGAATTTTTGCGAAGATACTGATAAAACCCCCAATTTTACCCTTAAATGAACCTAAAATATATTTTGTTGTTTAAACATTGAATAGTATGTTTGTAAAATAAATAATGTTGTTCCTATGAACTTTTGGGAAAGCTTATTTGTTATGGCTTTGGGCAAGTTATTAATTAATATAAAATAAAACAGGTATGAAAAAAATCATTTTCTCTTTAGCATTGATCGTTGCATCGATCTCCTTAATCTCTTTCACGAATGGTAAAATTGCAGCTGACAACTTTACAGTGGACGCAGCTAAAAGCAAAGTAAATTGGACAGGTTCTAAAAAATCTGATTTCCACGTAGGTTATTTCCCAGTTAAATCGGGTTCGGTTCAAGTTGAAGCGAACAAATTAGTAGGTGGTAGCTTTGTAATTGATATTGCTGGCATGAAAGTAACTGACGATGCAGGTGTTAAATTAGAAGGTCATTTAGCTTCTCCTGATTTTTTAGATGTAGCTAAATTTGGTCAAGCGACTTACACTATCACTAGTGTTAAATATATTACCGCTAACAAAGCAACAATTTCTGGTGACCTTTCATTAAAAGGTATTAAAGCGCCAGTAAGTTTCACAGCTTATATTAGAAATGCAGATGAAAAAGGTTTCTTTGCTGAAGCTTTCTTCCCATTAGACAGAACTTTGTTTGGTATCAACTATGGTGTTGGTGCAATTGATACTGAAGTACAATTAGCTGTGCATTTGTACGCAACTAAATAATTATTAATTGTCCGAGCAATCGGAACAGTTTATGTTTATAAAGAAAGGCCTCTCTTCCGATAAATCGGTTCGAGAGGCCTTTTTATTTTAGTTTGCTTGTATTATTTTGAATTATCTCATCTGTATTTTTTTGAATGCTTCAATCAGACGAAGTCTGATTTTAAACATTAAATATCGTAACGCTCTTTAAGTATATGCAAATGGTGTAGCGCATGTCCAAAAACAATAAATCCTAAAGCATTTACTGAAAGGGTATTGCCTGCAACAGTTCCTTTTTGTTTCATATCTTCTTCTGTAAAAGAAGCGAATAGCATATTAGTTGACTGCCTAATCATTCTCCATTCTATGAGCATGTCTTTCCAATTACGGGATGCTGCGGTTGCATTTTTTGCGTAGTCATTTTCCTCAAAACTTGGCAAGGAAGTAGTATCTCTCCTTGCAATTGCTAAGGCTCGATATGCAAAGATCCTTTCTGTATCAATTACATGTTGAAACATTTGCTTTATTGTCCATTTGTCTGGCCCGTAACTATCATTAATTCTTTCTAATGGGATAGCGCCCCATGACTCTATTATCCTTTCATTATATTGTTTTACTAATACTTCGTAATCTTTTCCACTAGTGTAGTTTACATAAGTTTGATAAAAAGGGGCATATTCTGTTGCACTGGGTCTTGACATAGTTTGTTTTATTATTTCGTTCTTTTTTTAAGTTGTGTTATTTTTATTGTTGAATATTTTTTTGCTAATGCTAATGCATTTGCAGCATTTACAATACCACCAATTTTACTAATTTCATTTAATGTTTTACTTTCTTCGTGTTGGGGCACTTCATAGGCAATTGCATCGTCGGCAGTATTCCTAGCACTTTGTAAAAGTATTTCTTTTACTTGAATGGCAGTAAGTGTTGGAAAATAAGAACGTATCATTGCGGCTATATGACTTACAATAGGAGCGGCCATACTTGTACCTCTTAGGTACCCATAATTATTTATACCAGGGAGTGTGGAATATATTTTATCACCTGGTGCAAGCACGTCAACAATTTTAGAACCGTAATTACTAAAATCAGTTAATAAACTACCGCTAATATTTGGATCGCTAGTTGCTCCAATAGTAATCATATTTTTAGCAGTGTCATTAAATAGGCTTGAATAGGGGGTTGGGAATACTTCCTTTTGGTTTAGGTCATAGTATTCATTTCCAGCAGAATGAATTATTAATACGTCCTTTTGTGCAGCATATCTAATAGCACTATCTACCCATGCTTGTTCAGGTGAATAGGATTTCCCAAAACTCATATTTATTACTTTAGCACCATTGTCTACTGCATACCTAATGCCAAGTGCAACATCTTTATCGTATTCGTCACCGTCTGGCACCAAACGTAGTCCCATTATTTTAATAGCAGGATAGTAGGATTGTACCAACCAATTTGAATCGGGTATACTTGCAACCAGTCCTGCAACATGTGTCCCATGCTTTGCGTTTGGTCCAGTAATGTCGCTGTTGCCGTAATACTTGTCTGATAAACTAAAATAATTGTCCTTTATAATGTCTTCGCGAATAGGTGCTGGTGCTTGTATTTTTGATATTGCAGCTTTTTCCTTGCCTGCAATAAATTCGTCCAAATCTTGGATGACTTCTTTATAAGGTGCTTCTTTGTCTACGCCTAAAATTACCACTGTGCGTAGGTAAGCCATTTTAGCTTCAAGTGTAACTCGACCTATTGGTTGAAATGGTTCTAATTGTTCTGCAGTAAAATTGGTGTCGTTTAACTCCTTAATAATAGTAGCACCAAGTTTTTTTATGGCATTGGTTGCCATTTTAATATAGCTTAAGTTGTCGGCATCGTTTTCGCTAAACTCAACTTCTTGTGCTGTTTTTGACCAGGTTAGATATTGTTTTTTTTGAACTTTGTTTAAACTATTGGTATCCACCATTTGTCCTTCATACAAGGATTTATACTTGTGGTATATTCTTGATTTTTCATCAGAAGCTTTATCTATATTTCTGCCATCCTTCCCACCTAAAAAATTCCAACCATTAATGTCGTCTACATATCCATTCTTGTCGTCGTCAATTTTATTATTAGGAATTTCTTTTTTGTTTACCCAAAATAAATTTTTGAGTGCAATGTGATTGGTGTCAATGCCACCATCCAAAACTGCTACAATTACTGGTGCAGGCTTATTAGGTAATGTTGCCAAAACTGTATAAGCTTGTTTTAAACTTATGCCATGCACTGAATCAGCTGTCAAATCCTTCCAATGCCAATTCAATGAACTTTGGCTAAAAGAAATTTTACATGCAATTATTAGTAATAATAGGAGCGACCACTTTTTCATACAGTTAAATAATTTGACAACAATTATTATAAATCAAATTTAATGCCTTGCGCTAATGGAAGCTGGGTACTATAATTAATAGTGTTTGTTTGACGGCGCATGTATGCTTTCCATGCATCGCTACCGCTTTCTCTTCCACCGCCTGTTTCTTTTTCTCCTCCAAATGCACCACCTATTTCAGCACCACTTGTGCCAATATTTACATTTGCAATTCCACAATCACTACCTAATGCAGATAAGAATAATTCTGACTCTCTTAAATTAGTTGTCATAATTGCAGAAGACAAACCTTGTGGTACTCCATTTTGAATTGCAATAGCTTCTTCTAAAGTTGAATATTTCATAACATATAAAATAGGGGCAAATGTTTCGTGCTGTACTATTTTATAATGAGGAAGTGCTTCCGCAATACAAGGTTTAACATAACAGCCGCTTTCGTAACCTGCACCTTCTAAAACGCCACCTTCAACTAAAAATTTACCACCTTCTTTTTTACAAGCTTCAATAGAATGCAAATACATTTTCACTGCATCTTTGTCAATCAATGGCCCCATGTGATTTTTCGCATCTAATGGGTCACCAATTACTATTTGCTGATAAGCCTTTGTTAATTTTGCAACAAAACTATCGTATACTTTTTCGTGAATAATTAACCTTCTTGTTGAAGTACATCTTTGTCCTGCAGTTCCAACGGCTCCAAACACAGCGCCAATCAAAGACATATCTAAATCGGCATGCTCGGAAATAATAATAGCATTGTTACCTCCTAATTCTAAAATTGTTTTTCCTAAACGTCCGGCAACTGCAATATTTAATTCTTTACCCATTCTTGTTGAACCTGTTGCAGAAACTAATGGAATACGTGCATCGTGACTCATCCATTCTCCCACTTCTCTACCACCTTGAATTAAACAGTTCACGCCTTCAGGTACATTGTTCGCTGCAAATACTTTTGCAACTATATTTTGAATTGCATTGCCACATATAGGTGTTTTTTCACTTGGTTTCCAAACACTCACGTTTCCACAAACCCATGCCAAAGCGGCGTTCCAACTCCATACAGCCACAGGGAAATTGAATGCGGAAATAATACCTACTATACCCATTGGGTGCCACTGTTCGTACATCCTATGTGAAGGTCTTTCGCTATGCATTGTTAAACCATATAACTGTCTTGATAAGCCTACCGCAAAATCACATATGTCAATCATCTCTTGTACTTCGCCTAATCCTTCTTGTAAACTTTTGCCCATTTCATAGCTCACTAATTGCCCTAATGCTTGCTTTTCTGTTCTTAATGCATCCCCTAATTGTCTTACTACTTCTCCACGTTTTGGAGCCGGCCATGTTCTCCATTCTAAGTAAGCGGCTTGTGCAGTTTTAATAACTTGCTCATATGCTTCTTTATCAGTTTGCTTCACTGCGCCAATTAATTTGGTGTCAACAGGGGAGTGTGACAAATTCAATTCTCCATTACTATTAAGCCAAACTAATCCTGTTGAAGTGCCTTCATTTTCTTTTTGAATTTGAAGTTGTTTTAAAAATTCCATGATAAATTAACGTTTATTAATGTTTTATTTTTTCGATGATATTAGTGGTTGAGAATCCTTCCACTATTGGGTTTATAATCACCTTCCCGCCATTAGCAATTATTTCTTTCGCACCAACAATGGTATCAATAGTATAGTCGCCACCTTTAACAAGTACATCGGGTAGTAAAGTAGAAATAAGTTCAAGCGGGGTATCTTCCTCAAATACAATCACTGCATCCACTAATACTAAATTAGCTAAGACAATAGCACGGCTTTCTGTTGAATTTATAGGTCGGCCAGGGCCTTTTAGTCGTTTCACACTTGCGTCACTATTTAAACCCACTATTAAATAATCGGCTTCTTTTGCAGTTTCTGCTAGGGAGTATAAATGGCCGGGATGTAAAATATCAAAACAGCCATTCGTAAATGCAAAAGTTTTACCAGCAACTTTCCATGCTTGAATTTGTGCCTTTGCCTCCGCAACAGTCATTATTTTTTTTGCTATAGCTTCTACAAATCGCATATTACTTAGCTTCTTTATTAATAATAGGTAATAATATTAAACTTACTCCCCCAAGTACAATTACAATTAAAAATTGTGCAAACCATTGCAGTGTTCCATTTGCTAATCCCAATGCATATTCCACACCATTTAATTCCAACACTTTTGCCATAAAATAGGCATATGCGCCAATGCCACCAGGGGTAAGTATCATGCCAATGCTGGCGTAAGCCAAACAGCTTATTGCTGTTGAAAAAGAACTTGCAGTGCCTTCGGTACCATACAAGCCAATAAAAGTAGCAAGCAGGTATAAAAACCAAATAGCAAAGGAGTAGAAGAAAAATAAATTATGTTTCTTTAATTTGGTTGCACTAATAACACCTTCCCAAATACCCAATAAAATAATTTTAAATTTAATTATTGGGCCAGTCAATTTCTTTCTAAAAATCCATATTGCTATAAAGCCAATAAGTATAACACCTCCAATAAGGTATAACAATAAATTATTCCCGCCAGCAGCAGCAGCGTCAGGTGTGGATTGTGTTTTTAACTGTATCCACCCAGCTTGAATTACATTAAATTGAAGGGTGAGTGCTAGTAAAAATATAATGCCTAAACTTATTACATCAAATGCACGTTCGGCAACAATGGTGCCCACAATTTTTTCGGCAGGTACTTTTTCATACTTAGCCAGTAGGGTACATTTTAACACCTCGCCTAACCTTGGTACCGCCAAGTTGGCTAAATAGCCAATAAGCACCGCCAAGTAGGTATTTATTATGGAAGGTTTGTACCCCAAAGGCTCCATAATTAAACGCCAACGAAGTGCCCTAAAGAAATGGGATAATGCCAAAATAAAAAATACGGGTATAAATAGTAATAGCTTTGATTTAGCTAAAGCCTGAGTGAACTTTTCCCATTCTTGAGGTGGAATTTGGTGTAAACTCCACCATATCAGCAAGATGCCAATTAAGAAGAAGAAGGCTATTTTAAGGAATTTACCCATAAGGATCGTTATTTCAATAGGCTGCAAATTACAACCTATTTGCCAACATTAAGTGGCCCATTAAGGGTATTTATAGCCCTTTTTTGAGGTTTCTTAAAGTCCTTACTATTCCGTACCTTTGCACACTCAATGTTTGGATCTGAGTTAAACCCAACAAGAATGTCTGAAAAAAAACGAATCTTATACATCGCAACGGAAATGTCCCCCTATTTGGAGTTGACAGAGTTCGCTGAGGTGATTAATAAATTGGCTATTAAAAGCAATGAAAGTGGTTTGGAAGTTCGTTGTATTATGCCACGTTTTGGTGTAATTAATGAACGAAGACATCGTTTACATGAAGTGGTGCGCCTTTCGGGCATTAATGTTCAGGTAGACAGTGACGACTATCCTTTACAAATTAAAGTAGCTTCTTTGCCTAACGCAAGGTTGCAGGTTTATTTTCTAGAGAATGAGGATTTTTTCAAGCGAAAGCAAATTTTTCACGATGAGTCAGAAAAATGGTTTGATGATAATGTATTAAGGACAATATTTTTCTGCAGAGGTGCATTAGAAACGGTTAAGAAATTTGGCTGGCCTCCAGATATTATTCATTGTAGTGGTTGGATGACAAGTTTAATCCCAGCATTCATTAAAACAGCTTATAAGAAAGAACCCGTTTTCTCGAATTCTAAATTGGTATATACTATAGGTGCTAATACTTTTGACGAAAAACTAAATGAGGATTTTTTAACAAAAGCCCTTATTAATGGTAATATTAAAGAGAAAGAATTAGAATCATTTAAAGAATTAACTAATACAGGACTATTTCGTGGTGGCGCAACTTATGCTGATGCAATCACTTTTGGGTCTGATATTATAGACAAAAAACTAGTCGCTGAATTCTCGGCCGTTAAAGGGAAAAAAGTAGTTCCATTCTTAGGATGGGATTCTGATTTAACAGAGTATTTAGATTTATACAACGAACTTGCAGGCAAGTAAAGAAAAATTTAATTCATGGCATCATTTAACATAGGAAGAAAATTTCCCATTTTATTATTATCAATCATTTCACTTTCTGCGTGTACTCGAATAGGCACTTCGGAATTAGGATTGGATTTCGTATCAAAGGATTATTTTAATACCCAAGACACAATCCTTGTTGTTGAAACAGAAACAGTCGACAGGCCCGATTCATTAAGAATATATGGAAGTGATGTTCATATTGTTGGAAACTTAACAGATGATGCGCTTTTTGGTGCCACTGCAGCTTCCATGTATTTCCAGTTAACACCTAATAACTTCCCTTTTTATCTACAAGGCAATAAGGATAGTATTACAGTCGATTCAGCTGTACTTGTATTGTCCTACGCTGGATTTTATGGAGATTCTACAAAGCCACTAAAATTGAACCTAAGAAGAATTAGCACAGCAACTCCAATGCTAATGAATCTTTCTTATGCTACTAACTATCCTGAAGTTTATAATATACAAACAGACGCGGCACTTGCTAATCCATATAACTTAGACTTTACTAAAGTGGGGGACTCTGTATTTAACAGGTTTGAATCGGCAAGAAAGCAAATTAGAATTCCTTTATTGAAGTCGTATGCTGATTTGTTTATTAAAACATATGATTCTACAAATGCCTATAAGAATGATTCAACACT
This sequence comes from uncultured Bacteroidota bacterium, assembly GCA_903944755.1. Classification (GTDB taxonomy): domain Bacteria; phylum Bacteroidota; class Bacteroidia; order Chitinophagales; family Chitinophagaceae; genus Sediminibacterium. Next base: position 1,520 of record CAJATB010000243.1, on the reverse strand, counting down.
AAGGGCCTATTTCCCAGGATTTGCATTAACTGCGGACGCAAGTTCGAACAACAATGTGTTATTAAAAACTAGCTTGGTTGACACGAATACAAAACTAGGTTTATACTATACAACTAATTCATTAGCTACTCCAGGCAAGAAGGATACACTTGTTGCTTATTTTAAATTCTCTTCTTATTATAACGCACAAGCTAATTTTATAAAGAGAAATAGGGCTGGGTCGGAAGCAAGTATGCATATGAATGGCAATGCAAATGAGTCACTTGTTTATGTACAATCAAGTCCGGGAACAATGGTAAAAATTAAAATCCCAGGATTGAAAAATTTCCCAAATAAGTTAGTGCACCGAGCAGAACTTATTGCAGAACAAGTGCCAACAGAAGCGCCAAACGCTTTGGAAAAACATTTACTACCGCCTAATTATTTATTCTTAGCAGCTTATGACAGCGCTAGTCCTTTGTTACGTAGTGTGCCAAATGATTTCCAAGGCTCATCAGATGCAGCTTCTTTTTTTCGTTTTGGGGGTCAACTAATGTACAAAACAAGCCAAGGTGTTGAAAACATAGCTACTTATAATTTCAATGTTAGTAGGTATGTACAAGGTGTTATTTCTAGGAAAGATTCCATGTTTGATTTTAGAATAATAGCTCCTGTAAACGATTCAATTCGTTTTGTGCCTCCACGTCCTAGTAATAGTATTTCAACAATCAATTATTTAAGTTCAGGATTAGGTAATTCACCTGCGACCGGCAGAGTAAGGTTAGGTGGTGGTAGCCATTCTAAATATAAGATGAGATTACGTATTTACTATTCTGATTTATAATTATTACAATTAGTTTATATATTTGCACTTTAAATAAAATTCTATGCCCTACTTATTTACCTCTGAAAGCGTTTCTGAAGGACATCCGGACAAAATAGCCGATCAAATTTCTGACGCCTTAATCGACAACTTTTTAGCATTTGACCCACAGTCAAAAGTAGCTTGTGAAACATTAGTAACTACAGGCCAAGTAATATTGGCTGGCGAGGTAAAATCTAAAGCGTATTTAGACGTTCAAGAAATTGCACGTGGTGTAATTCGTAAAATTGGATACACTAAGAGTGAATACATGTTCGAAGCAAATAGCTGCGGTATTTTAAGCGCTATTCACGAGCAATCGGCTGACATCAACCAAGGGGTGGACAGAAAAAAGAAAGAAGAACAAGGTGCTGGTGACCAAGGGATGATGTTTGGTTATGCAAGCAACGAAACAGACGATTATATGCCATTGGCACTTGACTTAGCGCACAAAATCTTAATAGAATTAGCTGCGTTAAGAAGAGAGAACAAGGCTATTAAATATTTACGTCCTGATGCAAAGTCTCAAGTTACATTAGAATACAACGACAAAAACGAGCCAGTAAGAATTGATGCGATTGTTGTTTCAACTCAACACGATGATTTTGATAAAGAAGGAAAGATGTTGGAGAAGATCAAAAAAGATATCGTTGAAATTTTAATTCCAAGGGTTAAAGCT
>CAJATB010000242.1 GCA_903944755.1 uncultured Bacteroidota bacterium | reverse complement strand
AGAAAGATATTCTGTAAGAAAAAGCCACCACCACATATCTCGAAATAATATTTTTCCGAAAATATTTCAGTAGAAGGTACACCTAGTATTGTAAATAAGTATCCATAAATAGTAGTCATATGGCCAATACTATTAATGGCAATTACAATTTGAATACCACTTAGCAAATACATCCACCTTTTAATAATAGAATGGTTGGAAGGCAATTTATTAAACTGTTTTAAAGTTTTCCTTGTGTTATTATAAAAGTAGCCAATTGACAAAATTGCATAAAGTAATAGATGTAACGACCTTGAAAATAATATAAATTCAAAGGAGACAAATGTGAAATTGAGCGAGTAGTCTTCAGTCACATTTACAATTTCATGGGCTATTTTAACTTTTTGATCAAAGGGTAAAGTGGTAAAAGGTAAACAATTGATTATGGTAAGCATTGCGGGTAGCAAGTGTAACCAATCCCATTTAGCAAGTTTGTTATTGTCGGCAAGGGTTGTTTTGACGTAATAAAAAAGTAATGGGCCTAATAAATAGGACAGGGGTAACCAGTTAACAAAGCAAACACCTTCCCAAAACAAGTTTTTTGTAAAATGCAAGCCATAATATACCATTACAACCAGGTTACAACACAAGAAAAAAAGCGCTAAGAATATATTCGACCTATTTAAGGAACTTAAATAGTAAATAAGGATAAAAGAAGTAAAAATCCCAAACAAGGGGAATAGTATGGCCATGACTGGTTTAAAACTTTATAAGTAGCCGACAAGATAAGACTACTTAGCTATTTTTCCTAGTATCAGCGCTTTTCTGCTATTTTAGCCCTTTTTAAGTGATTTTTAGCCAAATTTTGGACCATTTCGTCCATTTTTAGCCAATTATTGAATTAAACAGTAAATGGGTTATTGTCTCCATTATTGTTCCCAAATCCTATAATGGAACATTCAACATGCATCATTATGCTTTAAACCCTAATTTCTGTGGTGTAATTGGCAGGCTTCTTACCCTTTTCCCAGTTGCGTTATATAATGCATTGGTAATGGCTGCAGCAACTCCAATTAAAGAAATTTCACCAACCCCTTTTGCACCTAGCTCTCCCATATTATTGTCGGGTTTATTTACGAACCATACATCTGTTGGCGGTATTTCGGAATGCAATGGCACATGGTAACCATGTAAAGAGGCGTTAATTATTTGTCCTGTAACAGTATCAAACTTGGCTTCTTCCGACATGGCCATTCCAACTCCACCCACAACACCACCTATCATTTGACTTCTTGCAGTCTTGTAATTAATTATTTTTCCAGCATCGGCGGTAGCAACTACTTGTTGAATTTTTATTGCACCATTCTTTGGATTTACTGCAAGCCTTACAAAGTGTACTGAAAAAGAATTTGTTGCAAATTTTAACTCTTGTGCAGTTTTCCCGGTGGAAGTTACTGTAATGTCAATATTTGATTTTTCGGCAATTTTCAACAACTCGGTTATACTAATTTTAACTTGGTCATTATTTACCAATTGTACTAAACTATTTTCAACCAACAAATCAGTTACCGTTTTGTTAGCGAATTCAGGTGCAAATTTTATCGCTAATTCTTTCAATTTATTTTGTACTGTTTCACAAGCCAAAAGTACTGCAGAACCTACTGTTGAGGTAGTCCCTGACCCTCCTTGCGAAGGCCCGGGAGGCAAGCTAGAATCCCCTAATTTGAACTTTACTTTCTCAAGTGGAATTTGCATTTTTTCTGCAGCTATTCTTGTCATTGAAGTGGTCGTGCCAGGCCCCATATCACTTATTGCAGTTTCAAGTACTAGGGTACCATTGTTATTTAAAATAGCCCTTACCGATGCTACCCCTTTTCCTGCACCAAAAACACCCACTGCCATACCATATCCAATTTGCCATCCATTTTCTTTTAATAAGCCAGGCGTTTTACTTCTTTTACTCCAGCCAATTTTTTCCTTCCCATACGCATAACAGTCTTTTAAATTATTAGCAGAAAAAGGAAGTTTAGATTCTGGATTTATATCCGAGAAATTTTTTATCCTTAGTTCAACGGGGTCTATTTTTAATTTATAAGAAAGTTCGTCTAGTGCCGATTCTAAAGCAAAGCAACCACTTGCTTCACCAGGCCCACGCATCCAAATAGGGGTACTTAAGTCCAATGGCAGCATGCTATATTTAGTATCCACATTGGCACAAGCGTATAAATATCTTGAAACATTTACCAGCCCTTCTCTAAAATCTTCGTATTTGGAAGTGTTACTTATTCCTTCATGGCTAATGCCTTGTAGTATTCCTGAGTTGTCAGCACCAATCCCAACTTTTTGCCAAGAATGAGGCCTGTAGCCAATCATAGTAAACATTTGCGGCCTTGTTAAAACAATTTTTACCGGACGTTGTATTTTTTTGGCCGCGATACAAGCTGCGGGTGTATTTGCCCAAGTCCTTAAGCCACTTCCAAAAGCACCACCCACATTTTCGGTGATTACGCGTACATTTTTTTCGGGCAAACCAAATGTTCTAGCTAATGTAACTTGTGTATTTCTTGGTCCTTGATTTTTATCATACACTGTTAGCTTATCATCTCCTTCCCAAACTGCGATAGTTGCATGTAGTTCCATGGGATTATGCACTTCAATTGGAATATTATATTCAGCTTCAATAAATACAGCAGCTTGTTTATATTTTTTTTCTTCCCCTCGCTTGTAATTATTTGTTCCTTTTAATTTCGATTCATCTAATCTTAATTTATCAAAATCAATTTCTGGAATTACGGTGTCGTATTCTGCTTTCACTAATCTAATTGCAGCATTTGCATTTTCTAAAGTATCAGCAACAATTAGGGCAATGGGTTGTCCAAAAAAACGTACTACATTATCATGAAGCACTTTGTGCCCTCTCCATTCGGAAACATTTTTTGGGCGGTTGGTTGCGTCGGTACTATAACCAGGAATTGCAGGGCAGTTCTCGTAATATATAACATCAATAACGCCATCTGATGCAAGGGCCTTAGTAATATCCATACTTTTAATAGTGCCTTTTGCAATTCTGCTTTCCACAAAAACCCCATAAGCCATATTTGGTAAACTATGTTCTGCACTATACTTTGCGCGGCCTGTTATTTTTTCAATTCCATCCACTCTTTCTTCTTCCATTGTCGATTTATAAAATAATTCATCCTGATTCATAAAAATATTTTTAAGTGTGGATTATATTTTTTTACCTGATTGTGCAACTTCATAAATAGCGTCAACTATATTTTGGTAAGCACCGCATCTGCAAATATTTGAGTCCATGTAATTTTTAATGGAAGCCTTAGTTTTTGCTTTCCCTTCACGGACACAAGTTACAGCAGACATAATTTGTCCAGGGGTACAATAGCCGCATTGAAAAGAATCGTTTTTCAAGAATGCTTCCTGCATTGGATGAAGCGCTTCACCATTGGCTAAACCTTCAATGGTAGTAACTGAAAGCTTTTCGTTAGTAACGGCAAGCGATAGACAGGAATTAGTTCTTTTACCATTTACGTGTACTATACATGCCCCGCATTGTCCCATTTCGCAACCTTTTTTCGTTCCCGTATAACCAATTTCTTCGCGAAGTAAGTTTAGTAAGCTAGTTCTAGCGTCCACTTCAAGGTTAAATAACTTACCATTTATAGTTAGCTGTAATTTTTCCTTTGGTATGGGAAGCGGAATGACACTTTCAGTAGCGTATGCTTTCACTAAAATGGAAGGCGTTAAATATAATGCCGCAATTGAAGCACTTTTTATTATGAAGCCTCTTCTGGTATCGGAAATGGCACATCGTTTCATAGCAAACTATTTTGCTGTAAGTTAAGCAATTTGAAGAATTTACTAACATAATTGTAATGCATAGGGGCAGCTTTTGCAAATCACAATAATAAAGTACCCGATTCTCTCAAAAAGTTAAACAAAACATTTTTGGTAGTTATATTTTTATATCTTCCCTATATTAAAATTAGTTAGCAATGCTTTTTATTCTTAGTTTTTTCTTCCTCCATTGGTTCTTGTCTTTATTTTTCCATACATTTTTTTTGCACAGGTTTGCATCCCATAAAATGTACGAAACTAGTAAAAACTGGGAACGCGTGTTTTATATTAGTACTTGGTTTTTTCAGGGTTCTTCCTATTTAGTTCCAAGAGCTTATGGTGTAATGCACAGGATGCACCATGCATATAGTGATACAGAAAAGGACCCGCATTCTCCTCATTTTTTCAAGGATATATATGAAATGATGAAAAGCACCATTTTAATTTACAGGTCATTCTTATTAAACAAAGGAGTTCCAGATAAGGAATTTACTACCGATTATTTGCCTGTTTGGGAAAAGCTTGACAAATTTGGGCACCACATTTTAACTAGGATATCTTTTATAGTGCTTTATACTTCAATATATGTGGCATTTGCGCCTAATTATTGGTGGTTTCTACTTTTGCCTTTCCATTTTCTAATGGGGCCTATTCAAGGGGCTATTGTTAATTGGTGTGGACACAAGTATGGGTATCGCAATTTTGATAGTACAGACCACAGTAAGAATACTGGCCCATGGGGATTTTTTTTACTGGGAGAACTATTTCAAAATAACCATCATCATGCAAAACATGATGCCAATTTTGCAAAAAAATGGTTTGAGTTTGATTTAACTTATCAAGTAATGCGTGTATTTAATTTTGTTGGGATTATTCAATTAAAATAAATAGGATAGGTGAATCATGCTTCTGTCCCTGGCTGCGATCATTGAATTTCCAATGTTTTGACTTATTGGCGACTGGTAATTAAATCCTAGTAGTAAATTTTTCATTTTCAACTCTGCGCCAGCTGAACCGTTAAGTAAGTTACCTCCAGATATATCAACTATTTCTTGCTTGTCAATGTCCTTCCTGTTTTTTTCAAACTGTAAACCTGCATTAGGGGCAATGGAGAAATTCGAATTGATAAATATTTTCTGGTAAACTTGCGCATTGAATTGGAATTTGTTGCCATATTTATACGCGTCTTTATTACTTGAATTTATTTTCATGTTTGCAGATAAATTAATACCTGTATTTTGAAGTCTTGCCTCATACACTCCACCCAGGTTAAAATCTAAAGTGCCTGTTCCTAGTGTAAACAGTTGACTACTCGAAATATTTTCATTCATTTTGTATTTCCCAGTTGGAAGCTTTAGTCCTATTGAAACACGCATGCTTTGAATAAGCACTTTGTTAGCGCTAGTTAATTTATTTGACTCTAAAACGGTGTAATAGCCCATTAAGTTCACATCCCCTAAACCGGTAATGGTTTCTTTTTCAATATTATTAGTTCTTTCATTTACGTTATAAGGTAGCGTAAATTGTAAATTAATTTTTTTAGAAAGTCGAGTACTGCCCCAAAATTCATAAGCACTATACGTTTCTGTAGTAGTTAGATAGGTTGACATTCCATTATTGCCAATATGTGTTTTAATACTATTGTTTCTATATCTAATACCAAGAATATTTTTTTGAAATTCAGGTAAAATGCCAATATAGGCGCCATTGTTTCCACAGCCGCATATATCACAAGCAAAAATTTGATCAAATGAAATAATGCTAAGTAGCAGTAATATATATTTTAATTTTTTCATTGTTCCGCAATTAATGGATTGGTAATGAATTTTCTGTCACTAAGTGTGTTAAGGAAAGTAAGAAGTTTACTTTTTTCTTCTGTCGTTAAACCAATGCCTAATTTATTACCATTTGTTAATAGGGGGTCTAAATTATCAGTGGCTTGTACCTGACTATTATAGTGTTCCAAAACTGCATCTAAATTTAAAAATCGACCGTCGTGCATATAAGGTGCGGTAAATTGAAGGTTTCTTAAACTAGGCACTTTGAATTTATATTTATCTGCCTGCAATAGCGTGATCATTTCTCGTCCAATATCATTTAAGTCACTTGGCTGCAAACCGTTATTTCTAAAAGAATTATCGGTAAATAAAGGCTCCTTATGGCAGGAATTACATTTGTTTTGAAATAATACATAGCCTGCACGTTCGTCGGTTGTAAATGTCTTTTCATTACGCATTACACTATCGTATTTTGATTCAGCGCTAACACACATAACCATGAATTGAGACAATGCTTTTAATACTTTAATATTTGAAATCTCATCAGTACCAAAAGATGCCTTAAATAAGTTTCCGTATGCTGTATTATTCTTAATCTTTCGCAATACATTCGCCATGGACTCTCCCATTTCAACATGGTTAGTAATGGGTGCAATAGGTTGCAAATCTAAATCTGCAATGCCGCCATCCCACATAAAGCTATTGCTCCATGCTAGGTTCATTATGGGAGGACTGTTTCTCGTTCCTAATAAATCATTAATGCCATGACTTACGCTATGCCCATGCTGGGTAAAAGCACTTGTCGGAATATGGCAAGAACCACAACTAATAGTATTATCAACGGAGAGTGTGGGATCGAAAAATAATTTCCTACCTAATTCGAATCCGGCTTTTGTTACTTCATTATTTTCAAATTTGTACACTGGCTCAGGAAAGTTCGAAGGCTTATGAAAGCCTTCGAACAATTGAGCAACCTCTTTTTTACATGCTAAAATAAAAAAGGATACAAATAGTAAATATATTATTTGTTTAGGTTTCATTAGTTTTCGGTATGATCGTGTTGAAACATATAAGCGTAGTTTTCCGCCACTTTCGCGCTAAATGCAGATGCCATTACTACTGAATTTGTAGCAATGCTAATGTTTGTAGTACCATTAAACATTTTTAAAGCATCTACTAGCAAATGCACATTAGGTGTTTTGCCAGTTCTAACTTTAACAATGCCTCTTGTTGTTAAGTCGATAGAAATTTTCTTAAGGTTATTCAGTGTTGGTGTAGCATACCCGCCAAATAGTCCAATATGGTATTGAAAGACATTATTTGTTTGTGTAGAAACGCTAGAAGTACCTTCCATTTTAAAGAAAATGTAGCCACTATTCCAGCTCCAATACATTCCAGAAGCGTTACCAGTAGGGTCTAATACGCCGGTTCTTTGCGATAGATCTTTTGTATTTCTTAAACTATCCACGCCTAATACGAAGTCAATTTTAGAATATTCGCCTTCAGGTACATTTACTTTTGGTGTTAATGTTTGTAATTTAGATTCATCAATTAAAAAATAACAACTGTCCTGAGGGACTGTATATTTAGTGCCGTCGGTTTTTGTTAGTACTATATTACTTACAAAGTATCGTAGCATGGTTACCTTAAATTGTTCATTAGCTGCGTTGGTGTAATTCCCCGTTCCTAATTGCAAATTAGAACTTCCAATCACGTTGTCAAATTCAATTGATAAAGGAGCATTAATACTGGTATTATATTGTGGAGTAGTATCTTTTTTACAAGATGTTGCAAGTGTAGTTATAGCTATTGCTATAAATAATATTTTTTTCATAAATAGTTATAATGGATAATTAAGGGCTTTTGGCCCAAATTTTAAAATGTTAGCTTTGGTATACGCGTTTTTAAAACTATGCGTACACAAGAGTTCGTCAATATGAATTCATAATTGACGTTATAAATAATTAACTAAATATAAAATCCGGGGGATGAAATATAGAACCTATATAGTTGGTCGAAAATGACGTAGTATAGGTATAAAAAGAAGTAGCATTGGATGTTATAACCTTATCAATGCTAGGGAAGAAAGATTTTGATGACAAAACAAGTTCCGGTTGGTTAAACTTAGGAGCAGGCATATTTGTCTCATTATTTCCTTCTTGTTTCTTTATTTTCTTCAGCATTTGACATTTACCATTACACTGCAATTTTGGCTTAGCCTTATTCACACAGCTCTTCTTATAGGACTCCAAATTGACCATATAGTCGGCCATAGCCAAAGACCTTGAAAAGGTTTGGGCTAATAGGGCAGTGAATAGCAATATAGTAATGGCGTATTTCAAATCGCGGTAAAGGTAGCACTTTTACTTTATTACTTCGCCGCTTGTAATTTATGAAAACTAATATACGAGGTTAGTAATAATGCAAAGAATACAATAGGCATAATACCATAAGGTACAAAAGCATCACCCACTGCCAAGTGCGCATTTAGTGCGGTTAAATACATAATACCATAACCAACGTAGGCCCATTCTTTAAAACGGGCAGGAACTGCCGGTACAATTAAAAGTACTAGTCCAATTAATTGGCCAATACTCACTTCAAGACCAAGGTAACGTGGAATTAGTAAGTGGTTGGCGCCATCAATTGCCATTTGAGAATTCATTTGTAGTGCACCTAGTGAGAATAAACAAATAATACCAGTGGATACCCAATAAATAATTTTCGTAGTTTTCATGATGTAGATTTTTTCAAATTCAATTTACAAATTATAAATCGTACTCCTTAATTAATTGAATTAAAATTTCATCTGCTTGTTTATGCAGCCTTTTTATCATTGGCATACGTACGTAGAAAATAGAATTTTTAATATGGTTTAATCTGTTAGAATACTCGGTTAGCACTAAAGGGTCTTGAGTCATTAGCTTAACATCGTCACGTAGGGTTCCGGTATTAGCGTTTAAGTAATATTTCTGGTTAAATATGCTGTATGACCTATCTCTAGCGCGTAATTTAAGATCTTCTAAAGCAGCACCTGTGTTTCTTATTGACTCTGATAATTCCCAATATGCCGCTATTTTATTACTTAAATCTTGATTTTGAATTAAGCGCATCCCACCTGCATTTTTTAATTGTGAAGAAGCGCGCTCGTTTATATTTAATGAAATATTCCCTAGTGTCCTTAAATTAACGAAATAAAGTAATTTGATTGTGCTGTCATTCCAAACATTTAGTTCAATCACACTTGTTGAAGTATCAATTTTCTTCACTTGGTTTAAATCGTATCGAGCAAGTTTATTAAAAAAAGCAGTATCTTTTTTTAAATCTTCAAATAAGCTTTGCATATATTGTTTTCCCCTGTGATTTTCAATCATGTGTTCTCTTTGGTTTTCAGCAAAAAAGCCAAGCGTAACTGCAAAAAACAGCATAAAGAATTCTAAAAAATATTCCGAAACCTTTTTCTTATGTCCAGGGTGGTGTGCGTGATGTACTTCCATTATTTATTTTTTTAGAATTAAAGCAATTAAGGTATTATCAACAAAGCTACTAGAATAATTACAATCCATTTCCTTTGTTCCTAATTAGCATAGTGGAACATATTTAAATCCAAAACGATTAAAAAGGGACCGTTTACAGGATAAAACAAAGAAGGCCTTTATTGCTAAAGGCCTTCTTAAACGGGGAAATTTAATATTATTTTGTAGCTAAAGGCAGGTCAGAATTTGACATGTCTCTATGTAGTTTCCATTTACCATCTTCTTTTTTCCAAAGCACTATGTATTTGCCTTTGTCCATTGGGGTGCCATCTTTCGCTTTAATCTCAAACAAACCCTCTTCGGTAATATACTCGGCATTACCCCAAATATCTAAAGTTGTAAGGGTAATAGTACCACCAACTACATTCATAAAACCACCCCAAAATGTGGTTAAATTGGCTTTGCCAACAACAGATGGGCCATTGCTACCCATAAATTTACCCTCTTTAGAATAGGCTTCTGCAGTTCCCACCGAATCCCCTTTAGCAATCAATGCTGTTAATGCTACATTTGCGGCTGCTATTTCTTTTTTTGCATTTTCCAAGTCAAATGTTGGTTCAGTTGCCGACTTACATGCAAATAAGCTTGAAGCAATCAATACTGAAAATAATAATTTTTTCATTTTTTTGTTTTTAGTTTGAAACTTTAAATTACCATTATAAGTGCTAATTCGCAAAATTGTAATAGGCTTATATGTTCCAAACTAGTATTTTGGAACATATTTAGGACTCCATAGTAAATTCAGGTAATTTTAAAGGCTATATTCAAGTTTACAACACATAAAGCACAACCACATGCACCGTATCATACTTCTTTGTTTTTTTCTATCCGCATCAGTTTTAATATTTGCACAAGTACCTTATGGTTCAAATAAAGGCAAATACATTCAACACCGAGGTTTTAAAATGTATTATGAGGTTTATGGCAAAGGCGAACCTTTGTTAATTATACACGGCAATGGCGGGTCTATAAATAATTTTGAAAATCAGATCCCTTACTTTTCTAAAAACTACCAGGTGATCCTGGCCGACAGTCGCGCACATGGAAAGTCAATTGACCAAGGCGATTCTTTAAATTATGAAATGATGACCGACGATTTGAATGCATTATTGGATACACTGCATATAGATTCTTGTAATGTTATAGGATGGAGTGATGGAGGAATAGAAGGGTTATTGTTGGCAATAAGACATCCGAAGAAAGTAAAAAAACTTGCAGTTACAGGAGCCAATTTAATTCCCGACGCAATATTGAGCACGGACCCATGGGTAGTGGAAACGGTTATTAATGCTATTGATAGTCTTAAAAAATTACCAGTAAGTTTTGAAAATAAGCGCCAACTAAAATTACAACGCTTATTAATAAATGAGCCACATATTACCCACGCAGCATTACAAACAATTGCTTGCCCAACATTAGTAATAGGCGGT
>CAJATB010000241.1 GCA_903944755.1 uncultured Bacteroidota bacterium | reverse complement strand
GCTACTTTTTGTGCCATGGTACAAATTAAGGGAGTAAAGTTACATTATATATAACGTGAGGAATTGTATTTTGTTTAATCTTTAAAATAAAAGGCTAAACGTTTAAGCTTTTCAGCTTGTTTTTAACACAATTCGAAACAAAAAGAAAAGTAAGGAGGGCAAATATGCCATTATTCCCCAAAATATTCTACGAATATGCGCGGGGTCTCGTACAATTTAATAGCATGTAATTGAACTTCTGCTGGAATATGAGGCACTAATTGTTGCCAAATGGCTATTGCCAGATTTTCAGTACTACACATTTGACCTTGCATAAAAGGTACGTCAATGTTTAAATTCCGGTGATCTATCTCGTCAATGACATACTTTTTGATAATTAGGCTCAATTTTTTCACATCAAACAAAAATCCCGTTTCTTTATTGGGGGTGCCCTTAATAGTCACATATAGCTCATAGTTATGCCCATGCCAGTTCTCATTCGCACATACCCCAAATACTTCCTCGTTCTTTTCCTTACTCCAATTTGGGTTAGCCAACTTGTGCGCAGCGTTAAAATGCTCTATCCTTGTTAAGTACACCATGAATCCAATATTTTTGCAAAGATATAAATTTGGCAGCCAATTTCATCGGCTTTTCCGACCTTTGAATTATGAGAATAATCATTACTGCCGCTACGACGATGGAATGGATGCCTACCTTCCAAAAAATTAACCCTAAATATGCTACCAATAACAAGCGATTTTCGGTTGGTTTTCATGAATCTGGTATTGGTATGCTGGCTTCGAGCGTTTCCTTAATGAAAATGTTTGCGCAAGAAACCCCTACCCTAATTATTCAAGTGGGTATTGCTGGTTGTTTTGATAAGAAAATCCCATTAGGTAAAGTGTTCGCAGTTAAAGACGATTTTGTTGGCGATATTGGTGTGGTAGAAAAGAAGGTTTGGAAAGATTTATTTGATTTAAAATTAGATAAACCAAACGACCCTCCTTATGAAAAGAAAAGTTTACCTAACCCTTGGTTAAAGCAATACAACCTTTTAAATATTCCTACTAAAAAAAGCGTGACAGTAAACACAATTACAACCGATAAAAAAAGAATTGAACTATATACAAATCGCTACAAAGCCACACTAGAATCTATGGAAGGGGCTGCATTGCATTATATGGGTCGTGATTTATTTATACCGTTTATTCAGTTAAGGGCAGTTTCTAATTATATTGGAGAACGCGATAAAAATAAATGGAAAATGCATGAGGCAATATATAATTTAAATGAAACCGTCCTAGCATACTTAGATGCACTTAATAAAATTGCATAAAATGGAATTAATTGAAATAGGATTTTCCCCTTGCCCTAATGACACTTTTATTTTTGACGCTTTAGTGAATCATAAAATTGATACTAAGGGTTTTGAATTTAAAGTGCATTTAGAAGACGTGCAAACCCTTAATGAATGGGCTTTACAAGGCAAATTAGCCATTTCAAAAATTAGTTATGGCGTTTGGCCACTCGTTAAAAATAATTACCATTTATTAAATAGTGGCGGTGCATTAGGCAAAGGAGTAGGTCCTTTATTAATTTACAAATCCAATAATAAGGACGGCGAAACAATGGGCAAACCGAATGCCGAAACTATGACCGTTGCAATACCTGGAATAAACACCACTGCGCATTTATTATTTAGTTTAGCATTCCCGCATGTTACCAATAAAAAGTTTTTAGTATTCAATGAAATTGAGGAAGCTGTTTTAAGTGGTGCTGTAGACGCAGGGGTAATTATTCACGAGAACCGATTTACTTATGCCGAGAAGGGGTTAAGTAAATGGATGGACTTAGGTACTTATTTTGAAGAAACATTTAATGCCCCTATTCCACTGGGAGGCATTATTGCCCACAAGGACATGCCTTTAGAAAAAGTAACGTTAATAGACGGCCTCATTAAACAAAGTGTTGAATATGCCTTTAAAAATAGTTACGACTCCTTGCCTGAATATGTGAAATGTCATTCACAAGAAATGTCGGAACAAGTAATGCGCCAGCATATTAATTTATACGTTAACGACTTTAGTATTGATATGGGTGATACTGGACGAAGTGCTATTGCGCAGTTAGAACGGGTGTATGATAATTTATTGCTCAGCTAACGCCTTCTTATAAACCGCTAGCACACGTTCCCTTGCTACCTCATGTACTACAATTGGTTTAGGATAATCAAAACTGTCTAATTCTGGAATCCAGTGTCGTATATATTTTAATTCCTTGTCAAACTTTTCAGTTTGTAAACGCGGACTAAATACCCTAAAATAAGGTGCAGCATCGCAACCACTTCCACTAGCCCATTGCCATCCTCCATTATTTGCTGCTAAATCAAAGTCCAATAATTTTTGAGCAAAATACGCTTCGCCCCATCGCCAGTCTATTAACAAGTGCTTGGTTAAAAAACTAGCTACAATCATGCGCACCCTGTTATGCATAAATCCTGTTGCATTTAATTCACGCATGCCCGCATCCACAATTGGATAGCCAGTGCGTCCTTCACACCAAGCTTTAAATTCTTTTTCATTATTACGCCATTCAATAAAATCGTATTGCGGCTTAAACGACTTCCCTTTGCCCACTTGAGGGAAGTTCCAAAGTATCATATGGTAAAAATCACGCCATATTAGTTCATTAAAAAAAGTACTATTAATGTCCTTTGTTTCCAACGCCAACTTACGTGCCGATATGGTGCCAAAACGCAAATGCACACTCAAGTGCGTAGTACTTCCTTTAATAGCTGGGAAGTTGCGTTGGTCGGTATATTTTTTTACAGTGGTAAGCTCCCATTTTTTGGAAGGAATTTCGATATCCGTTTTCTTAAATCCCATGGAAGCAAGGCTTGGTATTTTAGAAGCGTCCATAGAAACAAAATATTGAATGCCTTTTTCTGACGGATTGGTTTTAGGAATATGCCCTTCCCAATAAGCACGCCACTTGTTCGCATAAGGGGTATAAATGGTATATGGTTTCCCATCGTCCTTCATTACTTCGTCCTTCTCAAATATTACCTGGTCCTTATAAGTATGGAATTGAATGCCTTTTTTTTCAAGCATCCCCTTTATTTCTGTATCCCGTTCCAAAGCATAAGGTTCATAGTCGTGATTGGTAAACACATCGGTAACGGTATAATTCGAGACCAACTTTTCAAAAATTTCCATTGGCTTACCGTATTCAACCTGCATACTTTTCCCTGACTGTATTAGTTGGTCTTGCATACCCAAAATTGCCTGGTGTATGAAATCGACCCTTCTATCGGCTTTATCGTCTAATTGGTCTAAAATACTTTTATCAAAAATAAAAATTGGCAGCACCTGTTGCCCGGATTTTTTGGCATGGGTTAATGCATGGAACAAGCCGGTATTGTCTTCTAACCTCAAGTCTCTTCTAAACCAAAATATACTAATAGGGTGTTTCATAAATGGGTGCCTTTTAACTTGGTTAATAACAATATTAACTGAAAATAGTTCTGTTTTTATATTTAATTTAGCGCATGCAAATTAGTAATATAACCACGGCTTTGGAATTATGGGCACCTTTATCCTACCAGGAAACTTACGATAATGCAGGCTTAATTGTGGGCGACCCAACCACCGCTTGTACCGGAGTTATTTGCTCCCTCGATTGTACCGAAGCGGTAATTGACGAAGCCATTGAAAAAGGTTGCAACCTAATTGTGAGCCATCACCCCGTAGTATTTAAGGGTGTGAAACAGTTCGTTCCCAACCATTATGTTTCAAGGGCGGTGATTAAAGCCATTCAAAATAACATTGCACTTTATGCCATTCACACCAATTTGGACAATATTATGGATGGGGTAAACAAGACGCTTGCCGACCGTTTGCATTTAGAAAACCGACGTATTTTGGACCCAAAGCCAGGAATGAAGGACCAGCATGGGCAAGAAATTGGGTC
>CAJATB010000240.1 GCA_903944755.1 uncultured Bacteroidota bacterium | reverse complement strand
CTGTATATTTTTGGCATAAAATTACTTAGGCTTTAAATAGCCTTTTCAAATATACATTGTTAGAAACAAAAAAGCCAACCCTTTTAAGGTTGGCCTGTGGAGAATAGCGGGTTCGAACCGCTGACCCCTTGCATGCCATGCAAGTACTCTACCAACTGAGCTAATTCCCCTGAATAATACCTAAATAAAAGAGCAACGAAATAATCGTTGCTCTTTTATTACATATCAATGAAGTTTAAATATCTCCTTTGCCATCGATCCAGTCTTTTACTGCTGCTGTTGTTACTGACTTTGGTCGTTCTAATGGGAAGCCTAATGCACGATCCCATGTTAAACTAGCTAGTACACCTAACGCACGACTTACTGCAAATAAAACAGTATAGAATTCATATTCTACAATACCATAATGCACTAACAATGCTCCACTATGTGCATCCACATTTGGCCATGGATTTTTTATTTTACCTAATGACTCTAAAATTGGAGGTACCGTTTCGTATATTTTCCAAACTGTATTTACTAATTTATCGTCCGCTAAATGCTTCTTACCAAATTCCATTTGTGCAGTAAAACGAGGATCGGTTTTTCTTAATACTGCGTGACCGTACCCTGGAACTACTTTGCCCGCAGTAATTGTTTTTTGAACGTAGTCAGCAATTTGGTCTGTACTTGGGTCGTCAGTACCTAATGCTTCTTGCATATCAAAAATCCATTTAATCACTTCTTGATTTGCTAATCCATGCAAAGGACCTGCTAAACCATTCATTCCTGCAGCATAACTTAAATAAGGATCACTTAATGCCGAGCCCACTAAATGTGTGGTGTGGGCCGATACATTGCCTCCTTCATGGTCTGCATGAATAGTCATGTATAAGCGCATTAATTCTTTTGTTTCTTCATCCTCGAAACCCATCATATAAGCAAGGTTTCCAGCCCAATCCAATAAACCATTTGGGTGAATATGTTGGCTGTTCTTATATTTCCTTCTGTAAATGTATGCAGCTACTCTTGGCAATCTTGCGATTAAATCCATTGAATCATCATAAGTATATTGCCAGTAATCTTTCTTGCTCATCCCTTTCGCATATTCTTGTGCAAACTTACTTTCAGTTTGAAGTGCCATTACACCAGCAACAAACATGGTCATTGGGTGTGTGGTTAATGGCAATGCATCTATAACATCAAAAACATGTGATGGTACATGACTTCTTCTTTGCCAGTTGCTTGTAATTGCTTTTACGTCATCATCAGAAGGAATCTCCCCCACCATCATCAAATAAAATAAACCTTCTGGTAAAGGCTCATCCCCTCCTGGAACTTTGGGTAATGCTACTTGTAATTCAGGAATAGAAAAACCGCGAAAACGAATACCTTCTTGTGCATCTAACAAACTTGTTTCAGTAACTAAACCTGTTATACCTCGCATTCCTTGGTACACTTGGGCTAAAGTCACTTCGCCAATTTTCTTATCGCCATGTTCTTTAATTAGTTCTTTAATTTCTAAACTAGCTGCTGCTGCTTTCGCACTAAACCTGTCTTTTATCTCTTCCATAGGGCAATATTATTATTTGAAATACCTTTTTTAAAATTGGCCCTAAAGTTAACGACAAAACAGCTTACTTAGGTGCTTTTTTATACAAATAATAAACCACCCATATAAATAACATGTTGGGAATCCAGGCGGCAATTAAAGGCGGCAAATTGCCTTTAGTAGAGAATATGGTTGAGAACCGGTCTGTAATGATAAACAAAGCTGCAATGGTAAAACCTAAAGCCAAGTGCGAACCACTGCCGCCCCTAACTTTCCTGCCCGCTATAATGGCACCAATTAGGGTTAATAACAACACGGTAATAGGAGTAGCATCCCTTCTATAACGTTCTATTTTCAACTCATTCAACCCTTCAGACCCTCTTATTTCTTCCACCTTAATTTGTCTAATTAATTGAGGCGTCGTTAATTTATCTTTTGTGTATTTATCCTTTGCTAAATCAGAAGGTTTAAATGGATACTTTTTATGCATAGAACTAGTTGCAATTACTTCTTCTCTATTGTCTAAAACTTTTCGTTCCACTACTTGCCACAACTCCCAATCCTTTTTTGCAGTATCCCAGCTAATATTATCACACCTTATATTGTAAACAATTTTATTGTTTTGCACTTTGTATGCAAAGAAACTTGTTCCCCTATTTGAGGCAGTATCATAGTTGTAAATACCAGCGTAGGTAAATGAATCCATTCTAAAATAAATATCAGAAGAAGATTGCAGTAAAGCATTATAGCTAGAATTTGCGTCAATATAAGTAGCTTCAAAACTACCCCTAATATTATTTGCTTTGGGAATAACCCACTGGTTAGAAAACCATAACAGTAAAGCCAACAATGTACCTCCAATCCAATAAGGGCGTAGCCAACGATTATAGGAAGTGCCGCTCGCTAAAATAGCTACAATTTCAGTTTGCACTGCCATTTTAGAAGTAAAAAATATAACAGCAATAAAAACAAATAAAGGAAAAAGCAATGCAATAATATGTGGGATAAAACCAATATAATAATGAAAAATTATTTCGTTTGCGGTTAACCCCGACCTTACAAAGTCGTCCGTTTTTTCACTCACATCAATTACAACTGCAATTACTGCAAACAAAAAAATGGCAAAGAAGAATACCGTCAAAAACTTTTTTAATATGTACCAATCTAATTTTTTCAAAATTCGTTTTTACTTTTATAGTCTTGTTTTAACTTGTTCAATCATTGATTTTTTCCAACTTGGGTAATCCCCTGCAATAATATGTTCCCTTGCCTGACCAACCAACCAAAGATAAAAAGATAGATTCTGAATACTTGCCAATTCCAACCCTAATATTTCGTCAGCTACAAATAAGTGCCTCATGTAAGCCTTTGTATAATATTGACTCATTTCATTAGGCAAGCCTGGGTCCAAAGGAGTAAAGTCCTTTGCCCACTTTAAATTTTTGATATTAATTACACCTTGCGTAGTAAATACCATCCCATTTCTTCCGTTCCTTGTAGGCATCACACAATCAAACATATCAACGCCTAAATCAATTGCTTCTAATATATTCCAGGGGGTACCTACGCCCATCAAATACCTTGGCTTATCCGTTGGCAAATTTTCACAACATAACGCTGTAAATTCATACATTTCTGCTTCCGTCTCCCCTACACTTAACCCACCAATTGCATTACCCACCGCATTTTTTGAACTAACATATTCGCAAGATGCTTTTCTTAAATCCGCATAAGTACCTCCTTGTACAATAGGAAATAAATTTTGTGTATGCCCATATAAGTCGGGGGTTTCAGCCAACCTATTAAAACACCTATCCAGCCAACTATTGGTTAAGTCTAAACTTTTTTTCACATAATCGTATTCACTAGGAATTGGTGGGCATTCGTCAAAAGCCATAATAATATCCGCTCCAATACTCCTTTGAATATCCATTACTTTCTCCGGACTAAACATATGTTTGCTCCCAACAATATGAGATTGAAAAAGCGCCCCTTCTTGCGTAATTTTCCTGTTTGATGCTAATGAAAAAACCTGGTATCCCCCACTATCAGTTAAAATAGGCCTATCCCATCCCATAAATTTATGTAAGCCCCCAGCAGCCTCTAATACTTCTAGGCCCGGCCTTAGGTATAAATGGTAAGTATT
>CAJATB010000239.1 GCA_903944755.1 uncultured Bacteroidota bacterium | reverse complement strand
GTCATAAAGTTTAAATATGCTATTATAACCTTTGCTTTTTCATTAAGTATTATATTAGTGATGGTTGTTTGGCACCGTGCTAGGAAAATTGCCAATCGATATTTGGATTTTGTTAAGTTGAAAGATTATTTAGTTCCTTTGTCTGAATTAAGCGTAGACAAAGAAATTCCAAAATATGCAACACACTTAGTGTATTTGACTAAGGCAAATAATTATAGAGAATTAGAACATCGTATCATTGATTCCATTTTAAGCCGAAAGCCAAAACGTGCCGATATTTACTGGTTCATTCATATTGACAGAACCGATTCTCCTTATGGAATGGAGTATTCAATTCGTGAACTAGTAGACGATAAAGTGATGCGTGTTGATTTTAAAATTGGATTTAGAATTCAACCAAGGGTGAATGTATTGTTTAGAAAAGTAATGCAGGAGCTAAATGAATCTCATGAATTAGGAATATATAGTAAATACGAGTCCCTAAAAAGTAAGGATTTCCATGCCGATATTACGTATGTAATTATGGAAAGCTTCTTCTCTATTGAAAACGAATTATCCGTTAAGGAGGATTTCATTATGGATTTGTACTTTAATATTAAGCAACTGGCACAAAGTGATCAAAAAGCATTCGGGCTAGACAATGCTACTACTATAATAGAACATGTGCCCTTAATTATTAAAGCAAATGAAAATATTCCATTAAAGCGGGTATACGATTAAGGAAGGGCAACCAGTTTACTTAATTGATTTTGTTTACCAATACTAACAATCCAATACTGTGTATTAGGTTTTCTAGTGATTTCTAGTGCGCTTAAACTTATTAGTCTTGTGTCGGTAGGTAAAACTGCTTCTACTTCAAAATTCCCCTTGTATTCTAGTAGTATAGCCAATTGTTTTATTTTCTTTTCGTCTTTAAAAGAAATTTGGAAAGTATTAGCCGATTTTTTCAAAACAACAGGAGCCTCCACTTCATATTGAACCAGCCAAGGCATGGTAGGTTGTAATGCTGGTTTTCGGTAGTAGTTGTTTTGCAAAGTGTCGTTCCAATTATTTGCGTTGGTTGTAAAACTTTTACTGCTGAAATAGGCACTACCTCTTGTATTTTTTAAACTCCTAAGTTGTTTAATCTGATGGGGTATTTCATTTCTGTCTTTCCATGCTGGATTACTGCCGGCACGGTAAATACCATGACCAATATATAAATTACGATTATAAGTATTCTTGTCCCACCAATTTACTAATTCATCATAGTCAGCTAATGCATGGCCATGTTCCCAGTATAATTGTGGTGTGATATAATCAATCCAGCCTTTTTCTAGCCATAACAATACGTCGGCATATAATTCATCGTAGTTTGTTACGCCAGCTTTTGTGTTGCTCCCTTTTGGGTCCTTTGACTTATTGCGCCAAACGCCAAATGGGCTAATACCAAATTGTGTTCCTGGTTTTGTTTGTTGAATGGTTATAGCAATTTGTTTAATAATGGTATCGCAATTACTCCTTCTCCAATCCTCTTTTAATAAGCCTCTTTTATTTATGACATAAGCAGCTTCGTCGGGGAATTCCTTTCCTGGAATTTTATATGGGTAAAAGTAATCATCCATATGAATGGCGTCGATATCGTAACGACTTACTAAGTCTTTCACCACCCTATTGGTATGCTTCCAAACTTCTGGTAATGCTGGGTTAAAGTATTTTTTATCTCCGTAGGTTAAAAACCATTCTGGATGTATTTTGGTTAAATGACTTGGAGCGATACTTGATTTATTAACATCAAATACTGCTCTATAAGGGTTTATCCAAGCATGAAATTCCATTCCTCTTTTATGCGTTTCTTCAATCATGAAAATTAATGGGTCATAAAACGGGCTTGGAGGCAAACCTTGTTTACCCATTAAATATTCACTCCATGGTTCAAGTACCGAAGGATATAATGCATCCCCTGATGGACGTACTTGCATGATAATAGCGTTCATTCCATTTTTTTGGTGCATGTCTAGCAGTGTCGTGAATTCTTCTTTTTGTGCTTCATTGCTCAGGCCTCTTTTACTTGGCCAGTCAATATTGGCTACAGTTGCCACCCACACGCCCCTAAATTCAAATACGTTTTTATCGTCTAATTTGGGTTGTCCTTTTGTAAAAAGAAAACATCCTATAAATAGAATGCAAAGAGAGAATCGCATATGCGTATAATTTTATTAATCGTTATCGTTGTGTGCCCTAAGCTTATCTAAAATTTGGTTTGCGATTACAGCTTCGTTTTCGTCTAATCCACTTAAAATCGCATCAAGTTGAGTATCGAGTATATCTAGTTTATTAATTAGCTTCAATCCCTTCTCAGTTAAAACAATATCAACTAAGCGTTTATCGGATTGACACGCATTTTTTTGAACCAATTCCTTGCAAATTAGGCGGTCCACAATCCTGCTTGTATCACTCATTTTATCAAGCATACGTTCCCTAATTTGCAATGTGCTTAATGGATGATTGCTTCCTCTTAAAATCCTTAAAATATTATATTGTTGTTGTGTGATTTCTTCCTTTAGTAGTATACGACTGATTTTTTCATTCAGCCAATTAGCTGTATACATTAAGTTAATGGCTAACTTCTGAAATTCATTTCTGAAATTGGATTGTTGTATTTCTTTTTCGATGTCCATTATAAATGATACGCTTTAATTAATTATATTTTCTTCTTATATAGGTGAAGATAGGCAACGCTAATATTGCCCCAATTGCATCTGCTAGCATATCTGCAACTTCAAACCCGCGAGAAGGAACATAATATTTCTGATAGTACTCCATCCCAATGCCATACAAAATACAAAAAATTAAAACTAAAGCTTTTGCACTTGTTGTTTTTAATGATTTTGCTGCCGATTGCTCAAAATAGAAGAAAAATGACATTGCTAGCGAACCAAATAAAATTACATGAACAATTTTGTCCACT
>CAJATB010000238.1 GCA_903944755.1 uncultured Bacteroidota bacterium | reverse complement strand
TAGCAGCTTTCTTAGGAGCAGCTTTTTTAGCAGCCTTCTTAGGAGCAGCTTTTTTAGCAGCCTTCTTAGGAGCAGCTTTTTTAGCAGCTTTTTTAGGAGCAGCTTTCTTTACGACTTTCTTAACAGCTTTTTTAGGAGCAGCTTTTTTAGCCGCTTTTTTTGCAGTTGCCATGTTTTTTAGATTTAATGGTTAGTAAATATGCATTAAAAGTAAAAACTTTTTTAATAACTACAAAACTTTTTTTTTAAGCTACTGCTTCAACAGGCAAAATAGAGACCGTAGTCTTGTTATTTTTACCCTTTTTGAATTCAACAACTCCGTTAGTTAGTGCGAATAAAGTAAAGTCAGACCCTAGTCCAACATTCTTACCAGGGTGGTACTGAGTACCTCTTTGACGAATAAGGATATTGCCAGATATAGCTGGTTGACCACCATATATCTTAACGCCTAAACGCTTACTGTGGGAATCTCGGCCGTTTTTTACGGATCCTTCCCCTTTCTTGTGTGCCATAGTATTTTCTTTTTACTAAAGTGTTATTTACTAGAACTACCCGCTTAATTAGGCGATGTTCTCGATTTTGATTTGGGTGTAATGTGTTCTGTGACCATGTTTCTTGCGGAAACCTTTTCTTCTTTTCATCTTAAAAGCGATCACTTTATCACCTTGTACCAAGTCTTTTAAGATTTCAGCTTTAACTGAAACCTTGTTAGTGAAAGAGATAGAACCATTGTTTTCAACAAACAAAACGTCGTTGAATTCAACTTTATCTCCTGTTTTACATTCCAGGTGAGGCACGTATAAGCTTTGTCCGGCTTCTACTTTAAATTGCTGACCTGCGATTTTTACAACTGCTAGCATAAATGTCCAAAATTAGGACGGCAAAGGTAATTATTATTATGCCAATTTGCAAGTAATTCTCAAAAAATATAATTAAGTCCATTTTTAACCCAAATTCGCCCTATCCACCATGAAATACTTAATTTCGCCATGTAGTTCCAAATTACAATGAAACCGTTTATGTTCAATTTAAAATCACGTCTTGCCAAGCCCTTTGCTCATTATATAAGTAAGCAAGTGCAAAAAGCGAGCATGACTGCTGTACAGGATCAGCAACGTATTCTAAATCAATTAGTTAAGTCGGGAGCGGCTACCTTGTTTGGAAAAGATCATGGCTTACAGAAGGTGAAAGACTATGAAGGCTTCAAACAAGCGGTACCCATTAGGGACTATGAAGGTATTAGACACTATATTGACAAAATAAAGGACGGAAAGGCAAATGTGCTTTGGAAGGGGAAACCAATTTATTTAGCTAAAACTAGCGGCACAACCAGCGGTATTAAATATATCCCTATAACAAAGGATTCAATAGGTAACCACATCAGTGGAGCGAGAAACGCAATATTATCTTATATGGCTGCAACCGGGAATACCGACTTTGCTGGTGGAAAAATGATTTTCTTGAGTGGGTCGCCGGAATTAGACAGAATCGCTGGTATTCCAACTGGCAGGTTAAGCGGGATTGTAAACCACCATATTCCAAAGTATTTAAGAAGCAATCAATTACCAACTTATGAGACCAATTGTATTGAGGAGTGGGAGGAAAAGCTTGAAAAAATTGTAGAAGAAACCATTGGTCAGCATTTGACTTTAGTGGGAGGCATTCCTCCTTGGATGCAAATGTATTTTGATAGGGTAGTAGAAAAAACAGGAAAGCCAGTAAAAGAAGTGTTTCCTAACCTTCAGGTATTGGTACAAGGAGGCGTAAATTTTGAGCCATATAAAGCGAAATTATTTGAAACCATTGGCAAGGAAATTGATACAATTGAATTGTTTCCAGCTAGCGAAGGTTTTTTTGCTTTTCAGGATACAAGGGACCAAGCAGGCTTATTATTAAATACCAATAGTGGCATATTTTTTGAGTTTATTCCAGTTGCAGAAATTGCTTTGGAAAACCCAACTAGGTTAAGTTTGGAGGAGGTGAAATTGGGTGTACAATATGCGTTAATCATAAATAGCAATGCAGGACTTTGGGGATATAATATTGGAGATACTGTAAAATTTGTCAGTATTGCGCCTTACCGAATTGTAGTATCTGGAAGAATAAAGCATTTTATTTCGGCATTTGGAGAACATGTAATTGGGGAAGAAGTGGAGCAGGCCTTATTATCAGCTGCCAAAAAGCATAATGCCTCCGTTGTCGAATTTACGGTGGCCCCATTTATTCAATCAGGGGAGGGAAAAAGTTACCACGAGTGGTTTATTGAATTCGATAAAACGCCAACTGACTTTAAAGCTTTTGCTGCAACCTTAGATGCACTTATGTGCGCACAAAATGTATACTACCAGGATTTAATCCTAGGGAATATATTGGAACCCTTACATGTTACTTCACTTCAAAAAAATGCTTTTATCAACTATATGAGGTCCGAAGGAAAGCTAGGAGGCCAAAATAAAGTCCCCCGCTTAAGTAATGACCGTAAAATTGCCGATACCCTCGGACAATATATAGGCATTAAATAAAATAATAGCTTAATTTTAAACCCTAAGTAAACAAATTGGATGAAGCAAAAAAGAATTGCCATTTTCGGTTCTACAGGATCCATAGGAAAACAAACTTTGGAAGTCATATCGGCTCATCCAGAATTATTTGTTGCCGAAATATTAACGGCGCATTCTAACGACGCCTTATTAATTGAACAAGCACTTCAATTTATACCCAACATAGTAGTCATCGGCGATATAGCAAAATATGCAGTCGTAAAAAAAGCATTAGAAGGCAAGCCTATAAAAGTGTTTGCAGGGGAAGAAGCTTTAGAACAAGTTGCCGCAATGGACTGTTACGATTTTATGATGGCGGGTATAGTAGGTTTTGCAGGATTAAGGCCCACTTTAACTGCAGTAGAAAATGGAAAAGCAGTGGGCTTAGCAAATAAGGAAACGTTGGTCGTGGCTGGTGATATTGTAATGCGCATTGCAAAAGAAAAGGGAGCAGCAATTATTCCAGTAGATAGCGAGCACTCTGCCATATTTCAATGCTTAGTAGGAGAGGAAAATAATCCTATTGAGAAAATTATTTTAACAGCAAGTGGTGGTCCTTTTTTAGGGAAAAAGCCAAATTTCTTGGTGAATGTAAAACGGGATCATGCCCTTCAACATCCCAATTGGGCAATGGGTGCTAAAATATCCATAGATTCTGCAACCCTTATGAATAAAGGGTTAGAAATGATTGAAGCGAAATGGTTATTTAATTTAGCACCAGCTCAAATAAAAGTAGTTGTACATGCGCAAAGCATTATTCATAGCATGGTACAGTTTGAAGACGGAAGCATAAAAGCGCAAATGGGTTTACCTGATATGAAATTGCCTATTCAATATGCAATGGCTTTCCCGGAAAGGTTGCCTAATAAGTTTCCTAGGTATATGTTTGACAAGCCTAATGTATTAACCTTTGACGAACCAGATGTAAAAACGTTTAGAAATCTACAATTAGCAATGGATGCTATGAACCAGGGTGGAAATACGCCTTGTGTTTTAAATGCAGCAAATGAAATAGCGGTTTATGCATTTTTAAGAAACAGAATTGGTTTCTTGGACATGACTGAATTAATTGAAAAAACATTAGAAAAAATTGAATACATAGCACATCCAACCTTGGATGATTATTTTGAAACAGACGGAGCTGCAAGAAGTTTTGCAGCCTCTTTAATACAATTATAACACATGGACATTTTAGCAATTGATTTAGCTTCTATTGGAGTAAAAACAGCACAATTTATTTTATCGTTTTCGATATTAGTAGTGCTGCATGAATTGGGACACTTTATTCCTGCTCGTTTATTTGGAACTAGAGTTGAAAAATTTTATTTATTCTTTAATCCAGGATTTACACTTTGGAAAAAGAAGATAGGGGATACCGAATATGGTATTGGGTGGATTCCATTTGGCGGCTATGTGAAAATTGCCGGCATGATTGACGAGAGTATGGACAAAGAACAAATGAACAAAGCACCTGAGCAATGGGAGTTACGTTCTAAGCCAGCTTACCAACGCTTAATAGTAATGTTGGGAGGAGTAATTGTAAATGTACTTTTAGCAATTGTTATATTTATTGGAATAGGCTGGTATTGGGGTACCGATTATTTACCTTCAAAAAATGTAACCTACGGCGTACATGTAAGTGATTTAGCAAAAAACATGGGAATACAAGAAGGGGATATAATTATTTCATTAGACAATAAAGAATTAGAAAACTTCGATGCATTAGAAGCCCGATTGGTTTTAAATAATCCAAAAACATTGGAAATAAAAAGAGGGGATAGTATTATTTCATTAATAGTGCCTGCATCACTTTCTGGCGCCCTCGCTAAAATAAAAAAACAAACTCCGTTTGTAGTGCCTAGGGTACCGGTAATTGTCGATTCAATAGGCAGCGGGGCTGTTACAATGAATAGTAATTTTCAAAAGGAAGATAAGTTATTAAAAATTAATAATAGTTCTGTTGAATACCAAT
>CAJATB010000237.1 GCA_903944755.1 uncultured Bacteroidota bacterium | reverse complement strand
GCGTTTTAATACCATATCCACGGTTAACAAACGATTGATTTCATTTGTTCCTTCGTAAATTCTATTAATACGACTATCGCGATATGCTTTTGAAATTAAATATTCGTCACTGTATCCATTTCCTCCGTGTATTTGCACGCCCTCGTCCACTATAAAATCTAATACCTCACTGCCAAATACTTTTAATATTGCACACTCAATTGCATATTCTTCAGCGGCGCCTAATAAGGCAGCCGATAAGTCCTTGCCACTTGCTAATAATTCATGTTCTTTCTCGTCTATATTTTTTGAAACGCGGTATAATGCTGTTTCACATACCCACGAGCGAATAGCCATTTCTGCTAGCTTGTGGCGAATTGCACCAAACTTTACAATAGGTAATTTAAATTGTTCTCTTGTTTTTGCATACTGAACAGTTGTAGTTAATGCGCGTCTTGCTCCACCTAATGTTGCTGCACCTAGTTTTAACCTTCCAATATTTAAAATATTAAACGCAATAATATGTCCTCTTCCAATTTCTCCTAACACGTTTTCTACAGGTACTTTACAATCTTGAAAATATAATTGTACGGTAGAAGATCCTTTAATGCCCATTTTATGTTCTTCTGGACCTTGCGTGAATCCTTCCATTC
Organism: uncultured Bacteroidota bacterium; assembly: GCA_903944755.1. Lineage (GTDB taxonomy): Bacteria > Bacteroidota > Bacteroidia > Chitinophagales > Chitinophagaceae > Sediminibacterium. The sequence continues at coordinate 4,155 of CAJATB010000237.1, read as the reverse complement.
CGCGTTCAACTATAAACGCGGTAAACTGTTCACCATCAATTTTTGCAAATACGGTATACACGTCCGCAAAGCCTCCGTTTGTAATCCAACATTTTTGACCATTCAATAAATAATGCTTCCCATCGGCACTTAATTTTGCAGTTGTTTTTGCGCTTAATGCATCGGATCCACTATTAGGTTCGGTTAATCCGTAAGAACCTTTGAATTCACCACTTGCTAATTTTGGAACATATTTTAGTCGTTGTGTTTCTGTACCAAAATACAATATAGGTAAAGTACCAATTCCTGTATGTGCAGCATTTGCAACAGAGAAAGAATAACCACCTCCTAAACTTTCTGCAACAATAGTGGAAGTGATGAAATCTTTTCCTGAACCACCGTAGGCTTCTGGAATAGTAATACCTAATAATCCTTGCTCACCTGCTTTTGCAAGTAAGCCTGGCATCAAGCCTGGTTCTAGTTTATCTATTCTGTCTACAATAGGAAGCACTTCAGTATCCAAGAATTGATTACACATATCTCTTACCATTAGCTGCTCCTCATTAAAATCTTCTGGGATGAATATGTCACTTGCTGCTACTTCTTTAATGATCCATTCTCCGCCTTTAATTGTAGTTGCCATATTTTTATTTTTTTATGTTAGCTTAAATCTGGGCTTGTTAAATTATCATATACCCTTTGAAATACATTCTTCACAATTTCAATTTCTTCTTTTGAAATATTCTTTAACGACTCATGCATTGTTTGATTTGCTAAATCATAAGTCATTTGTTGTAATGGTTTTGCTGCATCTGTCAAACAAACTAAATTTACTCTTCTGTCCGTTTTTGATGCAACACGAATCACTAAACCTAGTTTTTCTAAATTATCAATTAGCCTTGTGATGCTTGCTTTGTCCCTAAAAGTTCTTGTGCCTAATTCTTGTTGGCTTAATTCATCCTCTTTCCATAAGTGGTATAGTACCGACCATTGTTCAATGGTTATTTCTAATCCGGCATTTCTAAAATTCTTTTGCAAGCGACGTGCTACAGCCGTGGTGGCCATGCCATTAATAACACTGTATAGTTCGCCTCGCTTAAATTGGTTGTTTGACATATAGTTAGTTATGCAACTAATTCAAAAATACAACCTAATTTGGGATTTCTCCAAATATTTAGCCCAAAAAACCCTTTAACTTTGGGCTATGTTAGTTTTACTTGACTGGCTTGTGCTTATTTTAACCATTTTGTATGCCGGATTGTTGATGGCCTACCGTAACTGGTTCGATAAATTGAAGCCTTTTACACCCATTGAGGTACGACGATTTACCTATTTTACCATTGTAATACCTGCACGCAATGAGGCCGCTAATATTAAAGCATGCATTGATTCTATACTTAAGCAGGATTACCCAACCGCCCATTTTGAAGTGATTGTTATTGACGATTTTTCGGAGGACGATACTGCCTTTATTGTGAAAGCCTTTAGTGCCCAGTATCCGCAGGTACGTTTATTGACTTTGGCCGACTATTATAAGCCAGGTGAATTGAATTCATTTAAGAAAAAGGCTATTGAAAAAGCGGTTAGCCAAGCCAATGGTAATTGGATAGTAACCACCGATGCCGATTGCCTTGTACCACCACTTTGGCTTTCCTTATATAACCAATATATTATTAAAGAACATCCTGTGTTTGTTGCTGCCCCTGTAATGTTTACACAAGAAAAGGGTGTTTTGAACCAGTTTCAACTTTTAGATTTCATGGCTTTACAAGGTATTACTGCCGCTGCAGTTGGCGCTGGTAAGCATTCCATGTGCAATGGTGCAAACCTCGCTTTTGAAAAGTCGGCTTTTATTGCTGTTGGCGGTTACCAAGGGGTGGACCATATTGCTAGCGGGGATGACATGTTCCTAATGCATAAAATGAAAGCCACTTTAACAGGTGGGGTTGGTTATTTGTTCCATCCTGATGCGGTCGTACTTACTAAGCCCTTACATAAGTGGAAGGATTTTATCATGCAAAGGATACGTTGGTCTAGTAAAGCCCGTTATTACGACGATACGTCCATTTTTTGGGTGCTTTTATTGGTGTATGTATACAACTTTAGTTTCTTGCTTATGTTGCTTGTGGGCGATTTTTCGTCTTTAATTATAGCACTTGCTTTTAAAACTTTTTTTGAATTATTCTTTTTGGAGCCTGTTGCGCGCTTCTTTAATTTAAGAAGTCACTTGCGTTATTTTACTTTATACCAACCATTACATATTCTGTATACCTTATTTGCTGGCCTATTTGGTCAAATTAAGACGTATACCTGGAAGGGAAGAAAGGTAAAATAAGCATAAAATAGTTGCTTGTTGAAGCGGCTATTTTCGTAATTTCACATTCTAAATAATTGAGTGTATGTCTACGGAAACCACTGCCCCTGTATCTACAACTTTAACTGCTAAAGATTTTTCGTCTGACCAAGAAGTACGTTGGTGCCCTGGTTGTGGTGATTATTCAATCCTTGCACAAGTTCAAAAAGTAATGCCAACCATTGGCGTTCCTAAAGAAAATATTGTAGTAATAAGTGGTATTGGATGTAGTAGTCGTTTCCCTTATTACATGAATACTTATGGTATGCATTCAATTCACGGTCGCGCTACTGCAATTGCTAGTGGTTTAAAAGCTTCTCGTCCCGAGTTGAGTGTTTGGATAGTTGCAGGTGATGGTGATTCAATGAGCATTGGTGGTAACCATACTATTCACATGTTGAGAAGAAATTTTGATGTTAATTTTTTAGTTTTCAATAACCAAATTTATGGTTTAACAAAAGGGCAGTATTCTCCAACTTCTGAAATAAATAAAATCACGAAGAGTACTCCAATGGGAAGTATCGATCATCCATTTAATCCTGCTGCTTTGGCATTAGGTGCTGACGCAAGTTTTGTGGGTAGAAGTATGGACCGTGACCCTAAGCATTTGCAAACAATGATCACGCGTGCCGAAAAACATAAAGGAACTTCTTTCTTAGAAATATATCAAAACTGTAACATCTTTAATGACGGTGCTTTTGAAATTTTTACAGAAAAAGCCAATAAGCCTTTACACGCATTGTTCTTAGAACAAGGCAAGCCATTAACTTTTGGTGTTAATGGAGAAAAAGGTATACGCTTCGACGGCATACGCCCTGAAGTAGTGACTATAGGGGAGCAGTACAGTGCGGACGATTTATGGATACATGACGAAAGTGATTTTTACAAAGCACAAACATTAACGCGTTTATTTGACAACCCTTCTGAAGAAGGTGCTGTATTCCCTCGCCCATTTGGTGTGTTCTTCCAAGTGGATCGCCCTATTTATGAAAACATGATGGCGATGCAAATTGAAGAAGCAATGACTAGCAAAGGAATGGGTGATTTAGATAAATTAATTCGTGGTAGAGAAACTTGGGAGATTAAATAGTAATTTATACTTTCCTTTTCACTACAGGTCAATATAATTTCTTCGAAGGGCTGTCATTACCATGGCGGCCCTTTGTTTTACTTGTAACTTTTTAAATACTCGGTCCCGATAGCCGTAAATAGTGTAAACGCTTTTTGCTAATGCAATTGCTATTTCTTCATAGCTTAAGTCCTTGCTACATTGTTGAATAAAATCAATTTCATTTTTTGTAAGTGGGGAACTGTTGTAGTTTAATTCGCTAATATTTATTTCACCCAATACATTACTTGTAATAAGCTTTGCTTTATCTGCAGATAAATTAAATCGTGTTCTTGTGCGGGTACATTTTTTTAAATCAATCAGCGGCTCATCGGTAAAAAATATACCGTTTAATCCGTTCTTCATTAAATAGCAAATTGCTTTCATAAATTTAGCGTCCGACTTTAATAAAATGTAAGTGTGTGTATTACTAGCTTTTATAGCGCGGATCACTTGTACTATTTGCAGGTAATTATAACTATCTGCTATGATACATAAGTCGGGGGGCTGCTTGGCTTGTTTGTAGTAAGTACAGTAGTCCTCCACTTGGGCGCTGCTGTATATTACTTTACAGGATTCTTGCAGTTCTATTGCTAACTTAAAGGATTCGCGTGTTAGTACTTTTTCTTCTAAATAAGTAATGGTAAACATTAGCAGTTGTTTTTACAAATTAAAAGGAAACAAGTTGTAATAAAAATGGGTAGTTTTGCACAAT
>CAJATB010000236.1 GCA_903944755.1 uncultured Bacteroidota bacterium | reverse complement strand
CGGATTCATTAACAAGTCAAAACACTGCTTTGCAAGGTGATTTGTTAGAGAAATCGAATGAAATTCAAAAATTGAAAGGCAATATTAGTACCATATTACGTAAGAAAAACGCAACCGACAAGGAATTAGCGGAAGCTAAAACCATGATTGCTGAACTAAACGGAAAGGTAACTACCTTATTTGCTGATTTAGGAAAAGCACAAGAAGAAAACAAGCAGTTGACAACACAGAATACTGATTTGTCGAACCAAAATACTACGCTTGCTACTAACTTAAATACAACTACAAAGGAAAAAGAACGTTTACAAGATATTGGTTCAACATTACACGCATCTGCTTTCAGCATTCAAGCAATTCGTATTAAAGAAGGTGGGAAAGAAAGAGTTACGAATAATGCTAAAAGAGCAAACACCATTCGTTTAGGCTTCCAAATTGACAAGAACAAAATTACACCTAGTGGTGCGCAAGATTTATACGTTTGTATCACTGCCCCAGATGGCAAAGCTTTTGCTGACGGCGGAAACTTAACAACAAGAGAAGATGGCGTGAAAGCATATGCTAACAAGCTATCTGTTCAATACGAGCAAAATGCTGTTTTACCAGTTAACTACGATGTTAAACAAGCAAGCAAATTTACAGAAGGCGAATACAAAGTTGAAGTTTACAATAATGGATTTAAAATTGGCGAAGGAAAAACAACTTTGAAAAAAGGATTGTTTTAATCTACCCTATTACTACATTACAAAAAAGCTCCGAAATTTTTCGGAGCTTTTTAATTATTACTACTCATTACTTTTTACGACCATTATTTTGGAAAATTAATTCGCAGCAGTTAATTCATTTGAATTGCTAAAGTCCTGCATTAAGTCCCCAATTGGAATATTGTTATAAGATAATGCGAAAAACCATAATTGAATTGCGGCAGGAGAAACCGATTCAACGAAAAAATTAACCTTACTTAGAATAGGCGTAATTTTATTTATGATGTTATGCAATTCATTCGCATCATCTGTTGTCGACAACCCCTTTAATAAATTTTTTAATTGCGCGAATTCGTTGTCCAATAAATGATCGAATGCATGCAGTTGAATAAACTCTGAAACTGCTTCATACAACATGGCTTTGTGATTCGTTTTCATAATAGGTATGTTTTATAGTTTTTTATCAAGGCCGAATTATAAAACAAAGTTCTGCACTTAATATTACCTAATTATTAACTTCAGTATACTTGGAGCCTTATGTGCAAAACTTGCCTAAAATTGTTATTTAAGTACAATAGCGGAAAGCGCAGGTAATTCCAAACTAAGCATAAACCACTCTTTCTTACCGTCTTGTGGTATCATGACCACTTTAGGATTATACAAGTCCCCAACGCCCCAAAAAGGCTTAGCATCACTATTAAATATTTCTTTCCATTGTTTATTACCATAAACATGAATTGGAAAATTATGTAAAGGGATAGTGGACATATTTAATACTACCAAAACATCATCCTTGGGATCCTTCCCTTTTCTTTTGTAAGCTATTACCCCTTCATGCCTTTTATTGGTTTCTACCCATTCAAATCCCGATTCATGATATTGTAATTCATATAAAGCGGGATTGTTTTTATATAATGAATTAAGTTGCTGTACACAATATTTCATGCCGCTATGGCTTGAATGCGCCAATAAATCCCACTGTAATTCTGTTGTATAATCCCATTCACTAGTGGCGGCAAATTCATTTCCCATGAATAATAATTTTGCACCCGGATGCGTAAACATGTAGGTATAAAGTAAGCGCAGGTTCGCAAATTTCTGCCATTCATCTCCTGGCATTTTATAAATCATGGGGCTTTTGCCATGTACTACTTCGTCATGACTAAGCGGTAACATAAAATGCTCGTCATAATAATACATCATCGAAAAAGTAAACTTATTCTGTAAACTAGCTCTTGAAGTTGGGTGTGCTTTAAAATAATCCAAAGTGTCGTGCATCCATCCCATCATCCATTTCATACCAAATCCTAACCCCTCCATAAAAGTGGGCTTGGTAATACCTGGCCAATCGGTCGCTTCTTCGGCTATGGTTTGTATTTCTGGGAAATCGCGGTATAAAGTTTCATTTAAATCCTTTAAAAAAGCAATCGCTTCTATATTACCATTGCCTCCAAATTCATTGGGCTCCCACTGCCCGTCCTCCCTGCTGTAATTTAATTTTAACATGGAACTTACTGCATCCACCCTTAAACCATCAATGTGAAATTTATCACACCAAAAACGTGCACTACTAATTAAGAAGGACTTTACTTCCCCTCTTTTATAATTAAATATGTAAGAACTCCAGTCGGGATGATATCCTTTACGCATATCGGCATACTCATAGGTATTGGCGCCATCAAACATAAATAAACCATGCGCATCATAAGGAAAATGCGAAGGTACCCAGTCAATAATTACCCCAATTTCGGCAGTATGGAAAGCTTCCACTAATGCAGCAAATGCTTGTGGATTCCCAAAACGAGAAGTGGGTGCAAAAAAACCAACTCCCTGATAGCCCCAGCTTCCGTCAAATGGATGCTCCATAACGGGCATGAATTCAACATGCGTAAACCCCATCTCCTTTACATACGGAACCAATAAATCAATTAATTGTGTATAGGAGTTATAGGAATCCTCATTGTTTTTATCGGGGCGCATCCAACTTGCCAAATGCACTTCGTACACGGAATAAGGTTGGTCGGTGCTGTTTTTTACTTTTCTTTGACTTAGCCACTTTGCATCGTTCCATGCATACGCCGTATCCCAGGTAATGGAAGCTGTTAATGGCCTTAACTCCCAATAGTTAGCATAAGGGTCGCCCTTGTCAAGCTTAACCCCTTTATAGCCATGTATATGGTATTTGTAAACCTCTCCTTTATGCAGGTTTGGAATAAAACCTTCCCATATTCCTGAACTATCCAGCCTCACTTTTAAAGGATGCGTAGTATTATCCCAATTATTAAAATTACCTACTACAAAAACGGCTGTTGCATTGGGTGCCCAAACCGCAAAATAAGTACCCATTTGGCCAAGTACTTCTATTTGTTTGTTACCAAAAAAATTATACAAAGCATAATGTGTTCCATTTTGAAAATTACGCACGTCGGCATCGGTAAATAAGGAATAGTTCCAGACCGGTTGTGCAGCATCTACAAAATGAGCTTCTTCGTATTTTGGCATATTTATTTAGTTAATTCAATCACTTGCATAAATTGAGCAGGAATAGTAAATGAGTTACTCATTAATTTTCCGCTCACCACATCCTTGCCTCCTTTAAATCCGTTTGTTCTTTCTGCAAAGTTTGCAAAATTAACAGTTCTTTCGGTTGTTCCTGTATTCATTACACACATGATTGTTTGCGCATTATCATACCTAAAATAAACATACAAACCCTCATTAGGCAAATATTGCATCATCTTGCCTTTTGTTATTGCGGAAGAAGATTTTCTGAAATTACCCAGCACTTGCGTGTATTTTAACATATCAGCTTCCTCGGTTGTTAAACCTTGTTCAGTGAACACATTTTTTGTATCACCAGCCCATCCACCTGGCAAATCTAATCTAACCCAGCCATCTGGATTAGACACCCCTTTCATAAGGGCCTCTGTTCCATAATACAATTGAGGAATTCCACGACAAGTCATTAACCATGCCAAAGCTATTTTTAATTTTGGTACACTTTCTCCAAAACCAGACAAAGCCCTAGTCATGTCATGGTTGTCTAAAAAAATCACGTTACGCGTTGCATCCTTGTATAAAAAATCTTGGCTAAGTGTATTGTATAATTTATTCACCCCGTCGGTCCATCCGAATTTTTCATTTAAGGCAGGCTGAATACCATAAAATAATGTTTGAAAATCAGCCGCCCCTTGTAAATTACTCTTGTAGGGAAGGTTCATGTTGTTTTCTACAAAATAAGCCTGATTCGCAACACCATGTACCCAGCACTCTCCAAAAGAAGTTAGCTTAGGATATTCGTCGTTTAATGCAGCGTTTACTTTGTTCATGAATACTACGTCGTTGTATATGTAGGTGTCAATACGCCAAGCATCTACCCCAAATGTTTCAACCGACCACAGTGCATGTTGAATTAAAAAATTAGCAACAAAATTGTTTTGGTGATTCATGTCAGGCATTTCTGTAGTGAACCAACCCTGCTCCATTTTTTTTGTTTCACTTTCGGCTTTATAAGGATCGAAAAAGGTTTGCTCCTTGTAAATCGTTTGTGTGTAAGTTGGCCACTGGTGCAACCAATCTTTCGATGGCGCATCCTGCACTAAAAAGTGAAAGCGACCTACGTGATTGTATACTGCATCTTGAATTAATTTCATGCCTCTTTTATGTAAGTCATCACTTAGTTTTAAATAAGCTGCTGCTCCGCCAAATCTTTTTTCAATAGTATAATGATCCGTAAAAGCATACCCATGCTCAGTTCTGTTTGGCATATCATTTTCAATAACAGGTGTCATCCAAAGTGCAGTCGTACCCATTTTTTGCAAGTAATCCAAATTGTTGCTTACCCCTTGCAAGTCGCCACCATGCCTATGATAAATAGAATCTCTGTTTAATGTTTGGTCCAACATGCCAGCTAAGCGGTCGTTACTAGGGTCGCCATTACTAAACCTGTCGGGCATTAAAAAATAAATAAAATCTGACTGGTCAATACCTTGCGCAAATTTGGTGCCTTTGCCTTCACGACGTGCCATAATTGGCCAAGACTTATTTACAACTACATTCCCCGTTTTTATTAAAAAAGCAACATTTCCTTTTTTGGCCGTGGTGCTAATTTCCAAATCAAGTGCAACGTAATTTTTATTATCGAACTTATTTACTTTCAATAATTTTACTCCAGGGTAAGCAATACTAATAGTTGCTTTAGATAAATCAAGCGAAGTACTCCTTAGAAGTACCTGCACTTTATTCCATTTCATTTGCACGAACCAATTCGTTGGATAAGCAACTACTGCTTCCTTTTCAACCTGTGCAATTAATTGCGTACTTAAGAAAAGTACAATTACGAAAAAACATTTTTTTAACATGACTTCTTATTTAATAAATAGGAAACTTTTTAGTTTAACCCCTTCTTTTTAGCATCGCCAGCATCTTTCACAAACAAAACACTTACTGCTGCACAAATTAATAATACCCCAGCTAATACAATTGCATAAATGGGTTGTCCTCCATAAATATGCTTGACTATCCAACCTCCAATAATACCATTTATGATTTGTGGCAGTGTAATAAAGAAATTAAAAATACCCATGTATATGCCAAGCTTTCCTGCAGGAATAGACCCCGATAAAATTACATACGGCATTGCTAAGATACTTGCCCAAGCTAAGCCAACACCTATCATTGAATAGGTTAACATTGCTGGATCTTTAATAAAATAAATTGACAATAATCCAACCCCGCCTGCTATCAAAGAAAAAGCATGAGTCCCTTTTCGGCCAATATACCTAGCCACTATTGGTAAGCATAAAGCGTAGGCCGCAGCTACTAAATTGTATATCCCAAACGCGGAACTAACCACATTGCCTGCGGTGTTATATTCAATAGTTTTAGAATAATCCCCACTTAACCCAAATACATGCGTAGCTACCGCATCGGTTGTAAATACCCACATGGAAAATAAAGCAAACCAAGAAAAAAATTGAACCAGCCCTAGTTGTTTCATCGTGGCTGGCATGTTCCAAAAATCTTTAAAAATGTCTGTAAAGCTGGACTTTTGTTTTGTGGCTGCATCTACCTGCCCATGATACTTTTCATATTCAGCTGGCGGATATTCTTTGGAAAAAAATACAGTTACTAAAATAGCAGCAATAAATACAACTGCCCCTATATAAAACGAATACCGAATATTGTCGGCGACTCCTGTTATGCCTGCTTCTTGCGAGTATCCCATTTTTGCCAATAAAGAAGGCAATGCAGAACCAGCAACCGCACCTATACCGATTAAAAAAGTTTGAATCGCAAAACCACTAGTTCTTTGCGCGTCGGGTAAATTGTCCGCAACCAACGCCCTAAAAGGTTCCATTGATACATTAAAAGAAGCATCCATTATCATTACCATTGCAGCACCCATCCATAATGCAGGAAGAATTGCAGTTAACAAACCCGAGTTAGGTAAAAGTATTAATGCAAGCGAAGACAAAATTGCCCCTACTAAAAAGTAAGGCTTTCGGCGTCCAACCCTATTCCAGGTTCTGTCACTATAATGTCCAACAATTGGCTGTACAATCATGCCTACAAGTGGGGCAACAATCCAAAACATGGGTAGTTGTTCTACATCAGCGCCAAAGCTGCGTAGGATTCTTGATGTGTTTCCATTTTGAAGTGCAAATCCAAACTGAATACCCATAAATCCGAAACTCATTAAAACAATTTGCATTAATGACATTTTCGGCTTGGTGTGCATTAAATTTGGGGGGCTAGTATTTTGCATAGCAATTCGTTTCGTTTTTAAAATTTATTAAATCATATACCCATTCGGTATAACGGCTCCTTTTTTTATTACAATAATTCCATCTTTAATGGTATACAAAGGGTGGTCAGTCTTTTCTAAATGTGCGCCTCCTTTAATATGCACATCATTTCCAATAGAACAATTCTTGTCCACAATGGCATCCTCAATTACACAACGCTCCCCAATGCCTAAAACAGGTTCGCCATTTTCATTTTTTTTATTGATTTGTTCTATTGTTTCATAATAATCACAACCCATTATATACGAATTCTTAATTACCGAATCCTTCCCTATCCTGGACCTTATGCCAATCACCGACTGAAATATGGAAGCCGCATGAATAATTGAACCTTCTGCAATAATGGCTTTATTAATCATGGTGCCACTAATTTTCGCAGGTGGTAACATCCTAGCTCTCGTATATACGGTTTGTGTACTATCAAATAAATTAAAAGGCGGGATTTCGTCGGTTAGTGCAATATTTGCTTCAAAGAAGGAATAAATATTTCCAATATCCGTCCAATAACCGTCATACTGATAACTCAACACTTTATACTGCTCAATAGAATCTGGAATAATTTCCTTTCCAAAATCAGTTGCTTGCGCATGCACTTCATTTAATAATTTATACAAAATGTCCTTGTTAAAAACATAAATACCCATGGAAGCTAAATAGTTCCTCCCTTTTGATTGCATCAATGCCCCAGTATCACTTACCCAATTGGACAATAATTCTTTATTAGGCTTTTCAATAAATGAGGTAATAATATTTTCGTTATCCGCTTTCAAAATACCAAATTCCGATGCTTCTCTTTCTGCTACAGGAATAGTTGCAATACTTATTGCTGCGCCACTTTCTTTGTGCGCTCGAATCATTTCACTAAAATCCATTTGGTATAACTGGTCTCCACTTAATATAAGTACATACTCGAAATCCATTTTATCTAAGTGCCTCAACGACTGTCTAACCGCGTCAGCAGTACCCTGAAACCAACCTGGATTGTCGGGCGTTTGTTCGGCCGCAAGAATGTCAACAAAGCCAGAACTAAAGGAACTAAAATGATAGGTATTTTTTATGTGCTGATTTAAGGAAGCGGAATTAAATTGCGTCAATACAAAAATTCTATTCAAATTACTATTGATACAATTACTAATTGGGATATCCACCAAACGGTATTTGCCAGCAATAGGAACGGCGGGTTTTGACCTGCTTGCAGTTAAAGGAGATAGCCGTGAACCAGCTCCTCCACCAAGGATAATGGAAATAGTTTCTTTCGCAAAATTTTTCATAACCTAGGTATTATTATTAAGTAATGGATTTGTATACGTTTTTGTATTCATGCACTACCGCATCCCAACTATGATCAATATTCATCGCTAATTGAATCATTTTTGACATTTGATTTTTATCCTGAAAAACTGAAATAGCCCTTTCTATTGAATGAACAATATCCTGCTCGTTAGCATGTATAAAACGAATACCAAATCCGCCTGTATCACCCATATCAATAACGGTATCATGCAGCCCGCCCGTATCTCGTACCATTGGAATAGTGCCATAACGCAATGCATACATTTGATTCAACCCACAAGGCTCCACCCTGCTTGGCATTAATAAAAAATCAGCAGCTGCATAAGCTTCATGCCCAATTTTTTCATCATAGCCAATATAGGTATTATAATTGCCTGGATATAATTGAACTAAATAATTTAAAGCCGATTCTATGGCAGTATCCCCCGTTCCTATTACTAAAAAATTGGCTCCACAATTTGTCTTATCCAATGCATGCTGAATTGCTCCTGGCAATACATCAGCTGCTTTTTCACCCACAAAGCGACCAATGAATACGATTAAGGGCTTAGCAATATCCAAATTATATTTTGCACAAATGGCGGCTTTATTTTTTTGTTTGCCTGCAATCACCTCTTCAACAGTATAATGAAAAGGAATCATTGGGTCTGTTGCAGGATTCCACAATTCATTATCAATGCCATTTAAAATGCCGACGCATTTATTTCGCTCATATTCAAACAGGGTTTCTAGTCCATTAGATTGATGCGAAAGTTGGAGCATATAGGTTTTACTAACAGTAGTAACCTTATCAGCACACTTAATACCAGTTGCTAATGAGTTTACACAATCATTCCATTCTAACAACCCCTTTTTCCATAAATCCCATTTAGGCAAAAGCGCCGTCTTGTCCCATCCCATTGAACCATGGTATTGTGCATTATGAATAGTTAATACTGTTTTAATGTTTTGCATTTTTTGATAATCGTAGCAATGCTTTATCATAAAAGGGACAATTGCTGCCTGGTGGTCATGACAGTGAATTAAATCAGGCAGCTGCTTCCAATGTGCTATCCAGTCTACCGCAGCTATCTGGAATCCAATAAAGCGATCTGTGTCGTCGGGGTAGCCATATATTTTTGGCCTATCTAACAAGCCAAGGATGTCAACTAAGTATAAATCATAACCTAGTTTTCCTGTTTTCTCTTTAATAATTGTATAATCAAAAACCCAGGTACCTAAACGTGAAGTTCCTTTGAATTGCACGTCCCATTCATTGTTAAGCAAAAATGGCGTTTTATACATGGGCATT
>CAJATB010000235.1 GCA_903944755.1 uncultured Bacteroidota bacterium | reverse complement strand
GTTCCTATCTTAGCTAGTTGCTCAAAGGGCACTGCTAAGGTCCCGACGCAACCAATAGTGAATAAGGATACTGTTTTTTTTGCCAAGGGAGCTGATATTGGTTGGTTAAGTCAAATGGAGAAAGAAGGCAAACTTTTTTATGATGCCAATGGGAAGCAAATGGATTGTATTGCTCTACTAAAAACCAAAGGGATTAACTCCATTCGTTTAAGAGTATGGGTGAACCCTACAAATGGTTATTGTGGAACAGCAGATGTCATTACGCAAGCCAAAAGGGCGCAAGCACTTGGTATGAAAATTATGATTGACTTCCATTACAGCGACTGGTGGGCCGACCCAGGTAAGCAAAACAAACCCGCAGCATGGACAACATTAAATTTTGATGCACTTGCTAGCACTGTATATACTTATACCAAAGATGTAGTTGCGCAATTAAAAAATAACGGCATTACACCCACATGGATACAAATTGGTAACGAAACAAATGATGGCATGCTTTGGGAGGAAGGTAGGGCTTCAAAAAATATGTCGAATTTTGCCGGTTTGCTAAAAGCAGGTGCCAAAGCAGTTAGGGAAGTTAGCGCTAGCTCAAAAGTAATCATACATATTTCCAATGGATACGATAATGCTATGTTTAGATGGATGTTTGATGGTTTAACTAACAACCAAGTCGATTACGATGTGATAGCTATGTCACTTTATCCTGACGCTAGTAATTGGCAAGTAACAAATAACCAATGTTATCAAAATATGCTTGATATGGTAAGCAGGTACGGAAAAGAAATTATGATTAGCGAAGTAGGCATGGATGTAACAAAAGCTGCAGCATGTAAAAATTTCTTATTGGACATGATAGCAAAAAATAAATCACTACCTAATAATAAAGGCCTTGGTGTTTTTTATTGGGAACCTGAATGTCATAATAATTGGCAGGGCTATAATATGGGGGCATTTTCAAATGATGGCAAACCCACCATTGCCATGGATGCATTTTTAAACTAAGCTATTCGAGGAAATTTTAATACAACACTTTCGTTGATGTATAACTATTTCAGGACAGTATGGTCTGCTAAATAACAAAGCCTTCCAGGAATTCCCGGGAAGGCTTTGTATATAAACAAACGATCAAACTAAATTAGTTCTTCACGAGTGTGTAAGTATTTGATTCAACATTGAGGGTGATTGTATAATTACCCGCAGTTACTGGTATATCTGAACCCCCTTGAGTTAAAACACCACCAGGTCCACCTAGGTTTACACTCCAGTTATGATTCTTTCTGAATTTAAACACACCCGCAGTCAAATTAGTGGTAATTGACCAAGTTTTTGTAGTGTTATTATACTTCATTACTTGATCATTTTTATAAGCGTCTGCTCCCCCTGGAGGCCAGCCACCAGCTGCTTCCCCAGTTATTCCCCAAGTTTCAAGTTCATACGAAATGGCTAAGGTATTAGTATTAGCTATAACTTTAAAATTGTCATATGTATAATAATCACTATTGGGGATTACTGGCCCAACTAGTGCATTTCCAATATCACCAGGACCTACCAATAAGCTACTAACTACTGCTTCGGAACTACTTCCGTATACATTGCTCCATTCTTTTGTTTTTGACAATTTAAACTTGGAATTGGACTTTTTAAATTGAATTATTGCCGAATGAATGCCATCCCCTTCTGGAGAAACAACACTGTCTTTAGCAAAAGCCCAGTCATTATGATCTCCTGCCATATACAAGATACCTATTAATGCAAATGGTGTTGCATTAACTGCTTTCACATTTGAATAAATAGGTTCAACACTTGTTGAAATGGTTGACTTTACTCTTATATCAATGCTGCCTGCCACTTCAGGTGCGAAACCCATTGATAAAAGTAAATTGTTCATTTCCAAATGCGTGAAGCTTTTGCTTAAAGCACCTGTACTCATAATTACTTCTTTAGCTGAAGCAAAGCTTGTACCTGTTTTTGCAATTTGTATTGTATTTGTAATTGCGGCATCAAAACCGAAATTTGCAGGTGCCATTGATACAGTAACAGCTACATTTGCTAGGTTTGGTTTAGTTAGTACTACAGAAGTCGCAGAAGTAGTTATAACTGCTGCCGTTCCAGTACCAACTGTAACCAATTGTCCTTCTTTTTTACAAGCCCAAAGCATTGAGCTAAGGGTTGCAACAAAGAGAAATTTGTTAAATAATGTTTTCATGTGTATTCGTTTTTAAAGAATGATATCTTAAATTTTAATAACCAGTATTTTGCTTTAAGTTAGGATTGGCGGTTAAATCGTCAGTTGGAATAGGATAAAGTTTTCTGTACGATTCCACTCCTTTTCCTGCTGCAATTCCCCCTTTCCAAGGCCATAAATAACTAGCAGTTGTGAATTTATCACCAAAACGGATTAAATCTGTTCTTCTGTGTCCTTCCCAGTATAATTCACGCGCTCTCTCAGCTAAGATATAATCTAAGTCGTAAGAAGTGATATTGCCGTTCTTATTTTTATAAGCACGCTCACGTAAATTGTTTAAGTAGTCAACTGCTAAAGTTAAAGACCCACCAGTTCCACCTCTTTTAACTGCTTCTGCATAAGTTAAATACATTTCGGCTAAACGGAAAATAGGCATATCGATATCAACCTGCGTTGCATCTGATCCCATTGAACCATCGCTCTTTAAATTTTTAAACTTAGTGATTGCATAACCATCCTTAAAATCACCAATGTCTTTAATATCCACACCATTTGTATTTGTGTAGAATTGAGCTCTTTGGTCAACAATAGGAGTAACTGTATAAGCTAAGGTAGTGCTATTTAAAACTATTTTGTAATGACCAGCTTCTGTAAAGATATTATCTCCACCTGGTTCTAATGATCCATTATTACCATTGTCCCCATAGTTTACATCCCAGCTATTGTTAGTTCTTACTTTCCAATCTCCTTTCTTAAATTTCACATACGCTTCATAAATTCCAGCTGTAGCTGTTTGATAAAATTTAACATCCGGAGTTGCACCCCAATCATTTACCGCAGAACCTACTAAACCATAAATAGTTTCAGCACCAAGGGTTGCTGTAATTGCACTTAAGTTTAAATCATAGTCAAAAGCAGTTACAAAACTTTTAGTAGTCCTAAGGCCACCCCATCCACCGCCAATTCCGAAATCAGCAGCAGACATATTTCCACCTACAGCCGCATGTGTT
>CAJATB010000234.1 GCA_903944755.1 uncultured Bacteroidota bacterium | reverse complement strand
TAAAATAGTTTTGCGAATTGCAGGATTGGATAATGTATCCATACTCGAAGGAAACATAGATAAAACCCTGTCCATATTTTGTGTAATTGGGTGTGCCTCATTTCCATTTAAAAAGGGGTAATAAGGCCAAGGCATTCTTTGTATAAGTGGACTTCGGTCGGGCTGAACACCAACCACTAAAGGCAATTTTGCACAATTCAAATCCTGCACCAAATTAGTATTAATACGCACTCCATATTTGAAAAGTAAATCATCTAAACCTAGTGCTCTATCAAAAGCAACATAGGACCCGCTTGTTTTTTGAAGGCTGTCATATTCAGCATGCAATTTGTCAATTGCCCATATAATATTGCCCCCATTCATTACATACTGATCTAATTTTAATTTATCCAAATCGGTAAAAGGCAATGTAGGTTTTACAATGAGTAAAGTTTTAATTTTTTTAGCGTCCGGGTATCCTTTCTTTAAATCAAAGACAGTTAAATCGTATTGGTTTTTTAAAGTTTCCCCAATATCATTCACCGTTAAGTCAATAGGTTGTCCATTACCAATGGCATAAGCAATAGTGGGCACTTTTGTTCTATTCAACAAATAAATCGCTTGTATAAATTTATATTCAAGCAAGGACTCTGCTGCGTTAGCACTAGCCTCTAAGTCCTCCATTGGAATATCTTTTACAATATTATATGGCTTGAAATATTTTTTACTGCTTCTTAAATCAATAGGAAAAGGCACTTGTCCTTGCACTTCCACTAATGCACCTGGAATTAGCAATTGGTCAACGCGCTTATCGGTTTGCGCGTTTTGGTCTTGTAGCCTTTCAATTGGCAAGCCTAGTTTTGACAAACTATCATAAAATTGATATAAAGCAGTATCCTTATACATTTCGCTTGGCACTTCGAAGGACCATTCAATATTAGCAGGATTTATTTTATATAATTTCGATAATAACCCCTCCGTTGAAGCAGCAATTTTTTTATAATAAGGAGGCAAATCACCCGCCAAGTATACATGTATTTTTACAGGAGCTTGCAGTTGCTTAATAATCTCCTTTGAACTATTGCTTAAAGTATATCGTTGCTCCTTTGTTAAATCTAGTTGTAAAGGAACAATTACACTAGCATAATTTAATGCAATTAATATTACCAACACAAATACAAACTTAATTTTCCCTGCAATTTTTTCTAAGCTACCTAGCCCAAATAAAATAATAATAGAGCCAAAATATATAATATCACGCAATTCTAATACACCCTTGCTCACACTAGCATAATGGGCCGATAAGCCTAATTGACTAACATAGAAATCCATGCCATTTTTAAAAACTGTAATGGTACTTAATAAATCAAACCCTTTGTAAATAAGGAGGGATAGCACAATGGATACAAGTAAAGCAATTAAACTATTCTTAGTGAATGTACTTGAAAAAATTCCAATAGCAGTATAGGTCGCAGCTAATAGCACTAGGCCCATATAGGCCCCAAGCGTTGCGCCCCAATCTAATCCCCCAACACTACTTAATGCATCAATAGCTACCGCATAAAAAAGGGTTGGCAATAGTGCAGTTAAGACAATAAAAATTGCTCCCAAAAATTTAGCTGTCACTAATGACAATGGGCTTACTGGAAGGCTTTTTAAAATTTCATAGGTCCCTTGCTTGTACTCCTCCGAAAAACTACGCATCGTAATAGCCGGTATTAGCACTAATAAAAACCAAGGGGCAATGTCAAAGTATACTTGCAAGGAGGCGTACCCAAAATTTAGTATATTATAATTTGGTAACACAAACAAAAACAAGCCATTAACCACTAAATAAAATCCAATGATTAAGTACCCCGTTAAACCACTAAAATAGTGTGTCCATTCTTTTTTACATATTGCCCACATGCTTCAAAGCTACAAAAAAAACGCCCCGAGTTATCGGGGCGTTTACTATTAAATAAGCTAGCTAATAATTAAACCATATGGCTTAAACCGCAAAACTCTCCCCGCAACCACAACTTCTACTCGCATTGGGATTGTTAAAGTAAAAACCTTTGCCGTTTAGGCCGTCAGAAAAGTCTAATTCGGTGTTTACTAAGTATAAAAAACTCTTTAAATCGGTCACCAATTTGACACCATTATCCTCAAAAACCTGATCCATTGGTTTAACCTCATTGTCAAAGTCTAGTTTATAGCTAAGTCCCGAACAACCGCCTCCAACCACACCCACTCTTAAAAAGTAGCTAGGGTCGTTTTCAACGCCTGCGTCTAGCATTAGCTGTTTAACTTTAGCTTTTGCTTTTTCGCTTACGTAAATTGTATTTTCTGCTACTTCACTCATGTTTGTCTAAATATTAAAACCAGGAACTAGTCTTTAATTAATGTAGCTTTTCTTCAAACACTAATTCAGTCAAACCGTTTTTAACACGGTAATCATTAATTGCTGACTTGATAGCATCTTCTGCTAAAACTGAACAGTGAATTTTAACTGGAGGCAAATTTAACTCCTCTACTAAATCCATATTGTCAATCTTTACTGCTTCGTCCACAGATTTTCCTTTTAACCACTCAGTAGCTAATGAAGAAGATGCAATTGCAGAACCGCAACCAAAGGTTTTAAACTTAGCATCGGTAATAATACCAGTTGCTTCGTCTACTTGTATTTGCAAACGCATTACGTCACCACATTCTGGCGCGCCTACTAAGCCTGTTCCTACATTTTTAGCGCCTTTATCTAATGTTCCTACATTTTTAGGATTAGAATAATGGTCGATTACTTTATCTGAATATGCCATGATTTTATTTTTATATTATTTTAAAATTATAAACCCTTGAAACTTTTTTTCTCCTCTTGTAATGTTTAATGATGTGCCCATTGAAATGTAAAACTCATTTACATTTCAAGAGTCGGAATCCATGTTCCTCCTCTTGTAATGTTTAATGATGTGCCCATTGAATCGCATCAATGTCCACTCCTTCTTTAAACATTTCCCATAAAGGACTCATTTCTCTCAATTTCAATACAGTGTCAGTTACTGCTTTGATAGTGAAATCAATTTGTTCCTCAGTGGTATATCTCCCCAAACCAAAACGTAATGAACTATGTGCTAAATCGTCTCCTAAGCCTAGTGCTTTTAATACATAGCTAGGCTCAAGTGATGCTGAAGTACAAGCTGAACCAGAAGATAAAGCGATGTCTTTATTAAAGCCCATCATTAAACCTTCTCCTTCTACATATTTAAAGGAAATATTACTTACATGTGGCAAACGGTGAGCTGGATTTCCATTCACATAGGATTCGTCAATTTGCTTTAATGCATTTTCTAATTTGTCTCTTAATTTTGAAATTCTTGCAGTGTCTGCTTCCATTTCAGTTCTCGCTAATTCGCAAGCTTTACCAAATCCCACAATACCAGGAACGTTTAATGTACCACTACGCATTCCTCTTTCGTGACCACCACCATCAACTTGTGCAGTTACTTTAACACGAGGATTTTTACGTCTAACATACAAAGCACCAACTCCTTTAGGACCATACATTTTGTGGGCAGTAAATGCCATTAAATCAATGCCGTCAGCATTAACATCTACCGGTATTTTTCCGACAGATTGAACAGCATCAGTAAAAAATAATGCACCATGCTTTTTCGCAATTGCACTAATTTCTTTTACTGGTTGTATTACACCAATTTCATTATTCGCATACATGATAGCTACCAAAATAGTGGTTGGTCTCATTGCAGCTTCTAATTCTTTTAAGTCAATTAAGCCATCGGGTTGTACTTCTAAATAAGTAACTTCAGCACCTAGTTTTTCAAGGTGTTTGCAAGTATCTAAAACAGCTTTATGTTCCGTTGTAGCAGTAATGATGTGGTTTCCTTTGCTTGCGTACATTTCATATACACCCTTAATTGCCAAATTATCACCTTCGGTAGCACCTGATGTAAAAATAATTTCCTTCGGATCGGCACCTATTAATTGCGCAATTTGCTCACGAGCATAGTCTACAGCTTCTTCTGCATGCCAGCCGAATGAATGGTTTCTGCTAGCTGCATTCCCGAAATTTTCGGTAAAATAAGGAATCATTGCTTCTAATACTCTAGGATCCATTGGAGTAGTTGCGTTATGATCAAGATAAATTGGTAATTTTAACATATCGAACATTTATTTTTGTCTAAGACACAAAAGTAAAGATTAAACAAGTAAAATTGGGATTTCTATGACATTCGTCATCAATTTTTTCCCAATTCGTAAAGCAAAAAAACATGGAATACAAAGTGGAACATATTGGAATAGCAGTTAAGAGTTTTGAGAAAAGTATACCGCTATTTGAAAAATTATTTAACACTACCTGCTACAAGACCGAAAGTGTTGATGCTGAAGGAGTAAACACTGCCTTTTTCTTAAACAACCAGTCAAAAATAGAGCTTTTGGAAAGTCAAAGTCCCGGAGGCGTAATTGATAAGTTTATAGAAAAAAGAGGGGAAGGCATGCATCATATTGCGTTTGAAGTTGCCGATATTTACGCTGAAATGCAACGAATAAAAAACGAAGGTTTTACCTTGTTAAATGAACACCCAAAAGAGGGGGCTGATAATAAATTGGTTTGCTTTGTTCACCCTAAGGATACCAACGGGGTGCTTATTGAACTTTGTCAAGCAAAAAAGTAAAGAAGCGTAACAGATTAGATACCAAGTAATTCAATCGCTTTTTGAGCGGCTATTTGGCTTGCGTCCTTTTTAGTAAACCCTTTTTGGCTGGTCACCACTTCTCCATCCAACACAACATTAATGGTGAATAAGCGACGTCTTCCTTCCAATTGTTCTCCAGCTAGCACAAAATCAACTTGCTTGCCTTGTTTCAAAGCCCACCCAATGATTTTATTTTTGATATTTATATCAATCTGTTCTAAGTCGTCCATGAACAAATGGGGCTGAATCATTTTTTCAATAATCCATGTTCTAGTAAAGTCGTATTTTTTATCTAAGTAAATGGCACCTACTAGTGCCTCTAATGTATTCCCGAAAATTTGACTCGTCCTTAACCCATTATCCAACTTATTAAATCGTGTCATCTTTTTTAAACCCATTTGTAATGCGATACTATTTAACTGTTGCCTGTTTACCATTTTGCTACGCATTTCGGTCAAAAAACCCTCTCCTTTATACGCATACTTTTTAAATAAATAATCGGCTACAACAGTGCTAATAACCGAATCCCCTAAGAATTCCAAGCGTTCATTATTTTCTGAAGGATTGTCTTTTACAGACCTATGATTCAATGCAGTTTGGAAAAGTATAATACTAGTTGTACGATACCCAATTAAATGAATTAAGTTTTTTTCAAAATCAGATGACTGTTTGAAAAAAGAAATCAATTGGTGTATTCTTTTCACTTATTAAATTAATTAAGCCTTGTATTTTTTTACAATCACACAAGCATTATGTCCACCAAAGCCAAAAGTGTTGCTTAATGCAGCATTCACCGTTCTTTTTTGTGCTTTATTGAAAGTAAAATTAAGCCTTGTGTCCAATTCTGGGTCGTCCGTAAAGTGGTTAATTGTTGGAGGTACAATATCATGAATCACCGACTGAATACAAGCAATTGCTTCAATAACCCCAGTAGCACCTAAACAATGACCGGTCATTGATTTAGTGGAGCTAATATTTAAATTATATGCATGTTCGCCAAATACTGCTGTGATCGCCTTTGCTTCTCCAATATCACCTAATGGTGTAGAAGTACCATGCGTATTAATGTAATCAATTTCGGTAGGTTGCATTTCGGCATCACGCAATGCTGC
>CAJATB010000233.1 GCA_903944755.1 uncultured Bacteroidota bacterium | reverse complement strand
GCAAATGAAAAAGAAAGGTATGACAGGTGGTATAGGGTTATAAAATATAAAGCACTTGACAAATATGTAAGTTTAATTGAAGAAAGAGAAAATTATAAGTCAAAAGCGCTTGCCAAAAAAGATACTTTAGGTAAGTCCAAAGATAAATATGTTATAAAAACTGATGCGGCTTTAGAAGTGGATGCCAGGTTGTCTGTAGAAAAAGCCTACCGAAAAAGATTCGATGTTGTTGCAAAATCCTTAAAGAAAGACAAGGAAAAAAGGTTTGAAATTTTCTTAAATACTATAACAGGTTTAATGGATCCTCATACCGATTATTTTGCGCCGGTTGAAAAGCGTTCATTCACGGAGCAAATGAGTGGTGTTATTTATGGCATTGGTGCGCAATTAGGACCAGATGAAAATGGTGTAAAAATTGCTAGTATTCAACCAGGCGGACCAGCTTGGAAATCGGGTCAATTAGTTGTAAATGACGTAATTACTAAAGTAGGACAAGGAAATGAAGAACCTGTTGATATAGTGGGCTATGAAGTAACAGACGCTGTTACCTTAATTAGAGGAACATTAGGGAGTGAAGTGCGCCTGACTATTAGGAAACCAGATGGTACCACAAAAGTCGTTGCTTTAATTAGAGAAAAGATTGTGTTAGATGAAGGGTATGCTCGCAGTGCAGTTATTACAAAAGGGGCTGACAAATTTGGTTATATTTTATTGCCTGATTTTTATGCCAATTTTGAAGAGGAAGAAGGCGCTAAATGTTCGAGAGATGTGGCTCGTGAAGTGGAAAAATTAAAAGGGGAGAAAGTTAAAGGTATTATAATTGACGTAAGGTTTAATGGGGGAGGTTCCTTATATGAAGTAGTCCAAATGGCTGGCTTGTTCATTGATAAAGGGCCCATTGTTCAAATTAGAAATAGAGAAGGAAGGTCCCAGGTTTTGTCGGACGAAAAGCCAGGTATCTTATACAACGGGCCTTTAGTAGTGATGGTAAATGAATTCAGTGCTTCCGCTAGTGAAATTTTTGCAGGAGCTATTCAGGATTATAAAAGGGGATTAGTTGTCGGCAGCACCTCTACTTATGGAAAGGGAACGGTTCAGCGGAATGTAGCTTTTGGCAAGCCATTGGATGATTTGGGGATACAAACTGAATATGGTGCTGTAAAATTAACCTTCCAGAAATTTTATAGAGTAACGGGAAGTTCAACACAAAAGAAAGGGGTTGCCCCAGATGTGGTGTTCCCAGATGAGTATGAATTTTTGAAATATAGGGAAAGAGATAATTCAGCTGCTTTACAGTGGGATGAAATGGAGCGCGCTAAATATCAACCTTGGTCAAGCGGTAATACCCTTGCTCAGGTTGCTTCAGTAGCAAATCGTAAAATCACTTCCGATACAGGTACTATTAAGTTTAATAAAAATTCGCAATGGGTTTCCACCATTATGGATCGCCCAATTAGTTTAAATTATGACAAGTACGTTCAATTTAAAAAACAATTACTAGCTGTAGTTAAACAAAATGAAAGTTTTTTAAAGTTGAAAGACACTTTACAAATTAGCGCGTTAAAGGCCGATTACGATAAGTTCTACAATAACCCTGACAAAACCAAGCAGGATAGGTATCAAGCTTGGTTAAAATTATTGGCTAAAGACATTCAAATAAACGAATCAAGTAAGTTATTAAATGAGTTGGCTAAAGAAAAAGTGGTAGTAAGTTTAAAATAATTGAAGAAAGAGAAAATAGATTTATGAGTAAAGCAGTTGTGGACGATACCCTAAAAAGATGGCATGTAATTTATACAAAGTCTAAATGGGAGAGAAAGGTAGACGGGTTGCTCATGCAGAAGGGATTTGAGAGTTGGTGTCCCGTTCAAAAACGAGAAAGGCAATGGTCTGACAGAAAAAAAATCATTGAGGAGCCTTTGTTTAGGTCCTATGTTTTTGTAAAAGTAGCCAAGTTGGATTACACCCAACTCTTATCAACGATGGGGGTAGTGAATTTCTTGTATTTTGAAAAAAAACCTGCTATTATTCGTGATAATGAAATAGAAGCGATCAGAAAATATCTAGGCCTATCAAATACATCAATTCAGGTAATTGATATGGCAAATATTCCAGTACATACAAAGGTTTCCATTAACCAAGGTTTATTTATGGGACAAACCGGAGCTGTTGTTAAATCAAGTAAGAAGACAGTGTATGTTCAGTTAGTAAGTATCAACATGATGATGATTGTTGAATTTAAAGCAGAAGAAGTTTCTATCAAGTAAAAGTGGGTAAGAATGTTTAGTTACGCAATAGTCCAGTCAACTATTTGGTTACTCCATGCTGCTCGATAAGGGGTAATAATTTTAATATAATTATCGGTATATCCTTCAAGCATTGCAATTTCCTGCTCGTCTTTTTGCTTAATGGATTCAAACAAAACTTTTCTAGTTGATCCTACATGCTGGGCATTAAAAAACTGCTGCTTTTGGTAAGATAAATTGCGCAGTAATTTGTTGCGATCTTGCCTAATAGCTATAGGCACAATTGGTTTTATTTCTAATGCTTTTGTTGCGGCACGTTCTGAATAAGTAAATACATGCAAATAGGAAATGTCAAGTGCATGAATAAAATCAAAACTTTCTTTAAAATAAGTTGCTGTTTCGCCTGGTGAACCCACAATTACATCTACTCCAATACAAGCGTGTGGTATTATTTTCTTTATACTTTCAATTCTTTCTTTATAAAAACTACTGTTATATCGGCGCTGCATTAATTTTAAAACGGCATCTGACCCACTTTGAAGTGGGATATGAAAATGGGGCATAAACTTTTCACTTTTTGCTACCCATTCAATAATCTCGTCAGTCAATAAGTTAGGTTCGATAGAAGATATTCGGTACCTAGGTATTGCAGTGTCCTGGTCTAATGCTTTTACCAAATCAAAAAAGCTTTCTTCATGTTTTTTACCACCTTCGCCCCCTTTCCCAAAATCACCTAAATTAATTCCAGTGAGCACAATTTCCTTTACACCCTTTTGGGCT
This sequence comes from uncultured Bacteroidota bacterium, assembly GCA_903944755.1. Taxonomy (GTDB): domain Bacteria; phylum Bacteroidota; class Bacteroidia; order Chitinophagales; family Chitinophagaceae; genus Sediminibacterium. The sequence goes on along the minus strand of CAJATB010000233.1, from coordinate 9,083 downwards.
AATTCTTTTGCCTGATTTACAACATTTTCAACAGTATCACTTCTGCTTTTACCTCTAGCCATTGGTATGGTACAAAAAGTGCAACTATAATCACAACCATCCTGCACTTTTAAAAAGGTCCTAGTTCTGTCATTAACCGAAAAAGAAGTATTAAAGCCTGTGACTGTTTCTATGTCACAACTGCAAATTTTTGTGGCATCTCCTTTAGTAAGTGTGGACAAGTGCTGTACTAAGTTAAATTTTTCCGAGGCGCCTAGTACCAAATCAACACCAGGTATCTCGCTAATTTCCTTGGGTTTTAACTGCGCATAGCAGCCGGTTATTACTACAAAACTTTCTGGGCTCAGCCTTTGAATTCTCCTTACTAGTTGTCGGCATTCCTTATCGGCATTATCTGTAACTGAGCAAGTATTAATCACATATACGTCTGCCTTGTCCGTAAAAGCACGTTTTTCGAAGCCTTCCTGCTCAAGTTGCCTTGAAAGGGTGGAGGTTTCTGAAAAATTCAATTTACAGCCTAGCGTATGGAAGGCGACAGAACGTTTAGTAGTCATGGGGCACAAAGATAAAAAACCTTGAGGGAACTCAGAAATCTTAAAATATACTTAAAGCAGCCTTTAATTTCCCATTTTGACAAGATTCAATTAAGTTTGCAACTACTAAAATTGTCAAAATGGAGTTCAAAAAAATCAATAATTGGACGGGCTGGATAGTAACCCTAATAGCTTGTACTGTTTATATAATGACGACGGAAGCAGCAAGTAGCTTTTGGGATTGCGGTGAATTTATTAGCAGTGCTTATAAATTACAAATTCCTCACCCACCAGGAGCACCTATGTTTGTATTATTAGGTCGTTTTTTTATTATCCTATTTGGGGACAACCCATTTACTGCAGCAAAGGCAGTTAATACAATGAGTGCTTTGGCAAGTGGGTTCACCATTATGTTTTTGTTTTGGACAATTACCCATTTCGCAAAACGAATGGTTGAGAAAAAATCTGGGGAAGCTTTAAATAGTTTTCAAATAATTTTAGTGATGGGTGCTGGTATTGTAGGTGCATTAGCTTACACATTCAGTGATTCATTTTGGTACAGTGCTGTTGAAGGTGAAGTTTATGCACTAAGTTCTTTCTTTACTGCGTTGGTTTTTTGGGCGATGCTTAAATGGGAGCATAATGCGGATAAGGCCGGTGCAGACAAGTGGATTATATTTATATTCTACATAATGGGTATTTCAATTGGGGTCCATTTGTTGAATATTTTAACGATTCCTGCAATTGTAATGATTTATTATTTCCGTGAGTATAAGCCAAGCGTTGCTGGAGGAGTAGTGGCGTTTTTTATTGGAGTAGCCATTACAGGATTTATACAAGTATTTTTAATTCAATATACTATTAAGTGGGCGGGGGCTTTTGATATTGCCTTTGTCAACGATTTAGGTTTTCCTTTTTTCAGTGGCTTTATTACCTTTTTTGTATTAGTAGCAGCTTTATTAGCTTTCGGTATTTATTATGCAAATAAAAAGGGCCTTTATTTTTTAAAATTAGGGGTTTGGTCTATTATCTTCTTCTTATTAGGGTATACTAGTTATGTCACTACTTTAATTCGTTCAAATGCCGATCCTTCGGTGGACATGTATAATGTAGACAATCCAGTTACACTTGTTGGTTATTTAGGAAGAGAACAATATGGCGACTGGCCAATCCTCTACGGACCTGATTATGTGGACAAGGTGGACAATATTGAAGGAGGAGACCAATATGTAAAGGCAAAGAATACCTATGAAGTGTCAGGAAAGAATTACAAACGTGACTGGAGTTCAGCTCCTTCTGCACATTTATTCCCAAGAATGTGGGATGGGGACAATGACCGCGGACAATTAGATTCTTATAGGGCATTTGCTGGTGTCACGGAAGGGGAAGCACCAACTTTAAGAGATAATATTAAATACTTCACCAACTACCAATTTGGCTTTATGTACTTGCGTTATTTCTTATGGAATTTCGCTGGAAAGCAAAATGACTTACAAGGTTTTGGAAATGTGAGAGATGGCAACTTTAGTACCGGCATTTCGGTGGTTGACAATTTATTCTTTGGAGACCAATCAAAATTACCCGATTCAATTCATACACAAAACAAGGCGCATAATAGTTTGTTTATGTTGCCATTTATTTTAGGCATCATTGGGTTTATTTTTCAATACCAACATAACAAGAAGGATTTTATGGTAACTGGATTATTGTTCTTCTTCACTGGTATTGCAATCGTATTATACCTGAATCAAGTAACCTTACAGCCTCGTGAACGTGATTATGCTTATGTTGGTTCGTTCTATGCATTCGCAATTTGGATTGGCTTAGGGGTACTGCAAATTGCAGATTGGTTCAAGAAAATAATGACGCAGAAAGTAGCTGCAATTTTAGCAACTATTATATGTATACTTGCCGTACCTGCATTAATGGCACAGCAAGAATGGGATGACCACGACAGAAGTCAAAAAACATTACCTCGAGATTTAGCAAGAAACTATTTAGAAAGTTGTCCTCCAAATGCAATATTATTTTCATTTGGCGATAACGACACTTATCCATTATGGTATGCACAGGAAGTGGAAGGTATTCGCCCTGACGTAAGGGTGGTAGTGAATAGTTTATTAGGTTCTGACTGGTATATGAAAGAGCTACGTTACAAAGTAAACAAGAGTGATAAATTCGATTTAATATTTACAGAAGAACAAGTTGCTGGTAATAAGCTAAACGCAGCTTATTATAATGCATTGCCAGAATATGGTGAAGCAAATTACCATGACTTGGATTCTGTATTAAGGTATGTTGTTGCCGACCCTAGCGGGAAGTATACAGCTTCTACGCAGGAAGGTCCAGTAAATATTTTCCCGACGCACAAGTTCCGACTTCCTGTGAACAAGGAAAATGCAATTGCTGCTGGTATTGCAAAGCCAACCGATAATATCTTAAATGAATTATTAATTGACTTTAATCCTAACAGACAATATATACTTAAGAATGAATTAGCTATTTACGCTATCCTTGCAACGTCACAATTCAAAAGGCCAATTTGCTTTACTTCTACACAGGAGTTAAAGGAAATGGGGTTAGATAAATATGTGAGTCAGACAGGTATGACGTATCAGCTAGTGCCAATGGAAGGCAAGGCAGTTAATACCGAAGTAGCTTATAAAAATATAATGACAAAATTCACATTCGGAAATGCAAAAAATCCAAATGTTTATTTTGATGAAGAAAATCGTCGTCATTTGAATTCGATGCGAATGACAATAGCTCAGGTTGCCCAGTCCTTAGTAGCAGAAGGCAAAACAGACAGCGCGCAGCAAATATTAAGAAAAATGGATAGTGAGACAAGCGAGAAAAGTTTCCCTTATGGTATGACATCTAATAGAGGAAATCAACATAATTACTTCTCTTATTTATTTTTACAAGCTTGTTATGCTTCTGGAGAAATGAACTTGGCAAAAAAGGTTTCAAGTTCAGTAAAGAAAGATTTAAAACAACAATTGTCTTATTATAAGTCGCTTGGAGAAGCAATGTCTGACGATCAGTTTATGGTAAACGCCGAAAGCGCCTATCAAAACAAACCACATAATTTATCTAATAAGCAAATGTCTTTTGTGCAAGATGCTTTAACATGTTACCAACTAATTGGGATCATGGAAAAGATGGAGCAGGAAGTTGCCGGAATAAGTAAGTAGATTAATTTAAAAGGCTGGTAATAAACTATAATAAGGTGGTAAGTAAATTTACCACCTTATCTATTTCTAGGGTAGTATTGTATTTACAAAACGAGAAACGAATGGTTACTAAGTCTTCTTTTTTATTCAATGCTTGGATAACGTGGGAGCCTTGTTGAGCGCCACTTGAACAAGCACTGCCTCCACTCGAACAAACATGGTGAATATCCAAATTAAACAAAATCATTTCTGTCTTTTCATTCTTAGGGAAGTTTACACTTAGTAGGGTGTAAAGACTTTCTCCGAAACTGTCTCCATTGAAACTAACCGTAGGAATTTTTTCCACTAATTGGTCGTACATATATTTTTTCAGCGATTTAATATAGGTACTATCTTGCTCGTAATGCTCGGTTGCCATTTCTAAGGCTTTCGCAAAGCCAACTATTCCATATAGGTTCTCAGTACCTGCGCGCATATTTCTTTCTTGAGCACCTCCGTGTAATAACGGGCTAATTTTTATTTTTTCATTAATATACAATATACCCACCCCTTTAGGACCATGAAATTTATGCCCAGCACCTGTAATAAAATCTACAGTAGTATTGGCTAAATTAAAAGGAAAATGCCCAACAGTTTGTACCGTATCGCTATGAAAATAAGCGTTATATTTTTTGCAAATTGTGCCTACTGCTTCCATATCAATCATATTGCCAATTTCATTGTTAGCATGCATGATGCTCACAATTGCTTTGTCTGGATTTTCAGCAAGCAAGGCTTCTAAATTTTCAATATCAATATGCCCATCAGGCAAAATACTTAAATAGCTTACTTTAATGCCAGCTGTTTTTTTAAGGTATTCAACCGTATGCAGGGTTGCATGGTGTTCGATAGGAGAGCTTATAATATGTGTACAACCCAAGTCGTATACTGCAGCACGTAATACTGTATTACTACTTTCGGTGCCACCGCTTGTGAAAAATATTTCTGAAGGACGTGCGCCTAAATCTCTTGCAACCGATTTTCGAGCTTGTTCAACTGCCATTCTAGCTTCTCTGCCATAACTGTATATAGAGGAAGGATTGCCAAATTTTTCAGTTAAATAGGGCATCATAGCCTCTAGTACCTTTGGGTCTAAAGAAGTAGTAGCTGCGTTGTCAAAATAAATTCTTTCCATAAAAGGGGGGCTTATTATTTCAGTGTTCCAATGATAGTTATAATTTCATCTGCTAATTTATCGGCTTTTACTTGTGTACTAGCTTCTGTATATACGCGGATAATAGGCTCGGTATTACTTGTTCTTAAGTGCACCCATTCGTCTTTAAAATCAATCTTAAATCCATCTTCTCTATTGATAGGGTACTCGCTGAATTGCGCTGCTAATTTTTCAAAAATTTTATCTAATGAAACACTGCCTTCCAAATCCATTTTTTTCTTACTCATAAAGTAAGCCGGGTAAGTAGCGCGCAGGGCAGCAGCCGATAATTTAGTTTTAGCTAAATGTGTTAAAAATAGTGCGATGCCAATAAGTGCGTCTCTTCCATAATGTAAATCAGGAACAATAATGCCACCGTTTCCCTCTCCACCAATCACAGCTGCTTCTTGCTTCATTTTGTTAACCACATTTACTTCTCCCACTGCACTTGCAAAATAAACACCTCCATGCTTTTCCGTAATGTCTCTTAAAGCCCTTGTAGAAGAAAGGTTGCTCACCGTATTGCCAATTTTATTTTGTAAAATATAATCGGCAACAGCCACTAATGTGTATTCTTCACCAAATAATTCCCCATCCTCACTTACAAAGCATAAGCGGTCTACATCTGGGTCAACAGCTATTCCTAAATTTGCTTTTTCGCTTACAACAGTGCTGCACAATGCTGTTAAATTTTCTTTTAAGGGTTCAGGATTGTGTGCAAAGTCGCCGGTCATTTCTCCATTTAGCAAAGTAATAGTAGAAACGCCAATTGCTTTTAATAAGTCAGGGACAGCAAATGCACCTGAACTATTAATAGCATCCACTACGACCGAAAAATTAGCGGCTTTTATAGCAGCAATGTCAACTAAAGGATAGTGAACAATTGCTTGTATATGTTTTTCTAAACTATGATCGTTTGGTATAATAACACCTATATGATCAATAGTAGCGTAATTAAAATCTTCATTTGAAGCAAGGGCTAAGATAACTTTACCTTCTTCACTATTTACAAACTCCCCTTTGTCATTTAATAGTTTAAGAGCGTTCCACTGTTTTGGATTATGGCTTGCGGTAATAATAATACCTCCATCAGCCTCTTCAAATACAACCGCCATTTCAACTGTTGGCGTGGTACTAAGTCCTAAATGTATTACATCAATGCCTAAGGCTAGTAGGCTTTGTTCAACTAAAGCTTCCACCATTTCGCCACTTATCCTGCCATCTCTACCAACTACTACTTTTTTACGGCCAGGTGCTTTGTTAAGCAACCAGCTACCATAAGCCGAAGCAAATTTCACAATATCGATAGGTGTTAGATTTTCATTGGGTTTTCCTCCAATGGTGCCTCTAAATCCAGAAATACTTTTTATAAGTGACATAGTCGATGGTTTGCTTAAAAAATTGAATCCACAAATTTACTTTATTTTTTTGCACTTCCTTGTATCTTTATGGCATGATGCTAGACTTTTTAACTCAGCTTTTAACGAAAGACCAAGCCTTATTTAGTTTAATTAATGGTAAATGGACCAATATTGTTTTTGATAAGCTAATGCCTTGGCTGAGGACCTCTAATAACTGGGTACCCTTTTATGCGGCACTTTTAATATATCTATTCGTAAAATGGGGGGCGAAAGCATGGAAATGGGTAATTATTGTTGCACTAAATGTGACAATTACCGATCAAATTAGCAGCAGTTTTTTTAAACCTTTCTTTCACAGGTTAAGGCCTTGCGCCGATCCTGCTATTATGTTCAAGTCAAGGCTACTTTTGGATCATTGCGCTGGAGGCTTTAGCTTTACTTCTTCCCACGCAGCAAATCATTTTGGCTTAGCAATGCTTGTTTTCATGACCTTGCAGCCCTTGTTTAAAAAGTATACTTTTCTATTCTTTATTTGGGCAGCCATTATAGGGTATGCACAAATTTATGTTGGGGTGCATTATCCTTTGGATGTGTTAGTAGGTAGTTGCATTGGTTTATTCGTAGGGTATGGCATGTCTAAATTATATATTAAAATAGAAGGCAATTCGAATTTATTAATTAAGTAGATAAAACTCTTTATGACAAAAAATACATTTCTGCTATTTCTATTTGCTTGTATTGGGCTCTATTTTATAGGAGGTGTTATGGTGCCTTTAATGGATATTGACGCCACTCAGTATGCATCTATTAGTAGGGAAATGTTGGAACGAAATAGTTTTTTGCAAATATTCGACTTAGGGAAGGATTACTTGGATAAGCCTCCAATGCTATTTTGGTTATCAGCGCTTTCAATGAAAATTTTCGGAATTTACCATTGGGCATATCGTATACCTTCCTTATTATTTTTAGGCCTCGCACTTTATGCAACCTTTAAGTTTACACAACTATATTATAACACACAAACAGCTAGGCTAGCAACCATAATACTAGCAAGTTGTCAGGCCTTTTTTTTAATAGCCCATGACGTTAGGACCGACACCATGTTGGTAGGCTGGGTTATGTTATCAATTTGGCTTTTAGCAAAATGGACGGAGGGTAAAAATAGCAAGGACTTTTTTTTAGCAGTGTTCACTATTGCAGGCGGGATGATGACAAAAGGGCCTATAGCATTGGTAATACCAGTATTATGTTTTGTGCCTCATTGGGTGAGTCAAAAAAACTGGGCCTATTTTTACAAACCTATTTATTTATTAGGGATCCTGTTACTTGGTATATTATTAATTCCCATGAGCTGGGGATTATACCAACAATTCGATTTACAACCAGGAAAACTTATTAATAATATCCCTATTGAATCAGGCTTGCGTTTTTATTACTGGACACAAAGCTTTGGCAGGTACACAGGGGAGAACTATTACCACGAAATGAGCCACTTCACCTTTTTATTAGAGAATATGTTGTGGAGCTTTTTGCCATGGATTTTTGTGTTTTTATGGGCAATAGTACACAAAGCAAAAACAATTATTAAAGAAGGCTTTTTTACTCCTAATGCTGAGCATATTTCTTTTTTTGGATTTGTGTTTACCTACTTAATACTTTCCCGTAGCCAGGCGCAATTACCTCATTATATATTTGTAGTATTCCCTTTAGCTGCGATACTAACTGCGGCTCATTGGGATAAAATTCTGTGGCGTAATGCTAGTATTCATAAATTAGTTCGGTTTTTTTACGGGTTTCACTTATTCATTTTTACAATACTTATAATTGCTTTAGTTGTAATTGCCTTTGTGCCTTTTGGCAGTATTGGCATAGCAACAATAATACTAGGTTTGCTAATTTTACTCATCCTCATAAAATTATTACTAGCCAAGTCACTATTGGGGCAAAAGTGGTTTTACATGTCAGTGGTATTAATGTTAGGGGTGAATATTATTATGAATAGTCATTTTTACCCTAATTTATTAAAATACCAATGGGGCAATACCTTAGTAAAGGTTGTAGAAGAAAAAAAATGGGATAAGGATAAAATAGTACTTTATCGAATTCCCAATAGCAATGCTTTTCATTTTTATGGACAACATGTTTTTACAACTATTACAGATAGTACAAAGTTGAAAGTGGGGGATTTGGTAATAACCGATTCAACTAATTTTACTTTTTTGAAAAAAGATTTCCCAAAAAGTGAGGTGGTTTTTCAGTCGGCACGTTTTCATGTAACCATGTTAACATTAACCTTCTTAAATCCTACAACAAGAAATCAGGAATTGATCCCTTTTGGTGTTGTTGCATTAAAATAAAAACTGAGTTGAATTTTTAGGAGCAGCCAATTCATAACTTTTACGTTTACCTCCGGTAGTAACATGGATAATATTTATCTGCTGAGGGTCAATGCCAAATAGTAATTCACAAAATATGCTTAGTTGCTTTAACTGCTTTACGTTTTTGATTTCGAAATAGCTCCAAGTGCTTTCTTTTTGAATTTCAAAACCTACAAATTGGAAGTTTGATTTCACGCCATTGGCACTAATGGCTATTTTTTCTTGTATATATTTATTAATATACACTTCTGCCTTTTCTTTTTGACTAGCTTGTGTTAAATCTAGTTTGACATTATACTCCTTTGCAATCATTTTTTCCAAGTCGTCGGTGAAAGTGCGTACGCTAATTTCTAAACTCGCCTCTTTTTCGTTATGGTCAATTTCAACTACGGATATAAAAAAGGGGTGCATGATTGCTAAAATTGCAGTCATTAATGGTTTCATTC
>CAJATB010000232.1 GCA_903944755.1 uncultured Bacteroidota bacterium | reverse complement strand
GAAACGTTTGAATAGGTACTTTCAAAAGGAGCAGAACTACCAGATGGCGTTATTAATAGAGTTTGGATTTAGGACACTGCTTCGTTATTCTGACATATCTAGATTCACTTGGGAAAATGTATTAAACAAAGATGAACTCGTTCTAAATGAAAAGAAAACAGGTAAGAGAAGGAGTATTAAAGTGGGTGCAGTATTGAAGGGGTTACTTGTTGAATACTTCGAACTAATGCAGCAGCCAGAATTACAAAGTACCATTTTCAATTATAGCCTGCGCCATACAAATAGGTTATTGCAGTTTGGTTCTAGGTTTGTTGGAATTAGAAAAAAACAGGTGTCCACGCATTCATTAAGAAAATCGGGAGCTAGGTTTTTGTACGATGAGAACAACCGCTCAGAAGATGTGTTTTTGAAAATATCCATGATATTGAACCATTCAAGCACGCAGGTATCAAGGCGCTATTTAGGAATTACAAAGGAGGAGATTTCAGATGTATATGCGGGGTTTGATTTTGTTCTTTAATTAAATTGTCAAATATTGTTTAATTTTAGATAAATACAATTACAATTAAATTGAACAGGATGTAATAAATGTCTCATTTTATCTTGTTTTATTATACCTTTGCATACGTCATGTATAATAAGATAATCATATTATTACTACTAGTAATTGGGGTAAATCTCTACTCCAACAATCTATATGCATGTAACAAGCCACACAAATCAACTAAGGCAACGTCTTTTTTAAACATGACCAAGGCTAAAGCTAAGTCCGATTGTTGCAAATCACATAACAAGGATATGGGTCACGATTGTAATCAAAAATGTACTCATCACAACTGTGCTTGCACTTCTGTTTGTTCAAATAGTTATTTCTGCAAAAAAGAAGTTATTATAGAAACTACATTTTTTTGTACAACTCTAAAGAAGTACAATATGTATAAGCCTTCCTTCTACAATGAGGTACATATTTCAATTTGGCATCCTCCTAAAATAGCATAAGCTATATTTCTCTTTGGTCAAGTTGTATAACTTGAAAATTTACATTTACTAAAAAAACTTAACGAAATGAAATCAATAAAATTATTGATGGCCACTGCCATTATATTATTTGCAACTATTGCAAATGCTCAATCAAATACCAATATCAAAAAGGTTTTAGATGCTTATATTCAACTTAAAGACGCACTCGTGAAAAGTGATGGTACCAATTCTTCTAGTGCTTCAAAAACACTTTTAACTGCTATACAAGAAGTAAATATGAGTGAACTTAATACGGAAACACATACTCAGTGGATGAAAGTGGTTAATGATTTAAAGGAAGACGCTGAACACATCAGTGAAACAAAAGAAATCACACACCAAAGAGACCACTTTATGAGTTTGTCAACGAATTTATACTCAGTAATTAAAGTTTCAAAGTTAGGAACTCCTGTGTTTTATGAGTTTTGTCCAATGGCAAATAAAGGTACAATTACGTGATTATCAACACGACTGGCCTTGTGCGCAAACTTGCGCGAGGCGTTGTTCGTCGTTGTGCATTGTGTGGCGGCAAGGGTGCATTTTTTACCGGTTGGTTTAAACATTCAGATCGTTGCAAGACATGCGGTTTTAACTGGCAGCGCAACCTCGAAGGTTTTCAACTTGGTGCAGCAGCCATGAACATCATCTTGACTGGTGGATCTCT
>CAJATB010000231.1 GCA_903944755.1 uncultured Bacteroidota bacterium | reverse complement strand
GTCTCAGGTTTGGAGGTTGAATCATACCACAATATTAAGTACTTTTGCAGGAATGAACACGCCAAAAAGATATTTGATTACTGCAGCCCTTCCTTATGCTAATGGGCTTAAACATATTGGTCACTTAGCAGGTGCTTATTTACCTGCCGACATTTATGCACGTTATTTAAAGGCTCAAAAAAGAGACGTTGTATTTGTATGTGGTAGCGATGAACACGGAACCGCAATCCCTATTCAAGCAGCTAAGGAAGGCACCACCGCGCAAGCTATTATTGACAAGTACCATCCAATTATAGAACAAAATTTTAAGGACCTTGGAATTGAATTTGACATTTACCACAGGACTAGCGATCCATTACACCACGAAACAGCAAGCGAATTTTTTAAGGACCTAGAAGCGAAAGGTGATTTGGAAACCAAAACATCGGAACAATACTTTGACGCATCCGCTAATACTTTTTTAGCCGACCGTTATATTAAGGGCACTTGTCCTAACTGTGGACATAAAGAAGCCTACGGAGACCAATGTGAAAAATGTGGCAAGAGCTTGAGCCCTGAGGAATTAATAAATCCAGTAAGTACCTTAAGTGGTAATGCTCCTATTAAAAAGGAGACCACGCATTGGTACCTTCCATTAAATAGACATGAAGATTTTTTACGTGAATGGATTTTAAAAGCACATGCAACCGACTGGAGGCCTGCCGTGATAGGGCAATGCAAGAGTTGGATTGAAGGAGGCTTGCAACCAAGAGCAGTTACCCGTGATTTAGACTGGGGCGTTAAAGTGCCTGTGGCTGGAGGAGACGGAAAAGTTTTATATGTTTGGTTTGATGCACCTATTGGATATATTAGTGCCACAAAACAATGGGCAATTAATAATAACAAGGACTGGAAGCCTTATTGGAACGACCCCGAAACTAAGCTGGTGCACTTTATTGGAAAAGATAATATTGTTTTTCATTGTATTATTTTTCCTGTGATGTTAAAATTGCATGGAAATATTTTACCAGAAAACGTACCTGCAAATGAGTTCATGAATTTAGAGGGAGACAAGATGAGTACTTCAAGAGGTTGGAGTATAGAAATGGATGACTATATCAATAAATGGATTAAACCAGCGCATGGAGGAACCGGACTAGCCGATAGTTTACGTTTTTATTTAACTGCTATTGCCCCTGAATCAAAGGATAGTGAATTTACCTGGAAGGGATTTCAAGAATCTGTGAATGGAGAACTTGTAAGTATTTTTGCAAATTTTGTAAATAGAACATGGGTGTTGATGCATAAATTATGCAATAGCAAAGTGCCTAAAATTCATACTGAATTTTTAGATGACGAGGACCACGCTTTGTTGCTAACAGTGAAAGAAGCAAAAGAGAAAATTACTGGTTTACTGGAGTTATATAAATTTAGAGAAGCTCAATTTGAAGTCATTAATTTAGCGCGTATTGGGAACCAATATATGCAAAAAAAAGAGCCTTGGATTTTAGCTAAAAATATAGCTACCGACCCTACAGCACAAGCCAAGATTGATAACTGCATGCATGGCTGTTTACAGCTATCCGCGAACCTTGCTATTTTAATTAACCCATTCTTGCCATTCACCGCCAAAAAAATGTGTCACCTTATGAAAGTGGTGCCTAAGATGTTGGAATGGGAGAATGCAGGGGAGTTTAACTTATTAAAAGTAGGCTACACTTTACGCCCACCTGAATTATTGTTTAGAAAAATTGAAGACGACGAAATAGAAGCAGAATTAACACAATTAAGCGCGAACGCTGCTGCAAAAAAAACAAATATGGAAACCACCCCTGCAACAACTCCAACTGGAGCCGAAAATGATACAACTCAAAATACATTAAAACCTGAAATCGTATTTGATGATTTTGGAAAAATTGATTTACGAGTTGGCACCATTATAGAAGCGAAGAAAGTAGAGAAAGCAGATAAACTACTTGAACTATTAGTAGACTTAGGCTTTGAGCAAAGAACTATTTTGTCTGGCATTGCAATGCATTTTAAACCCGAAGATATAGTAGGCAAACAAGTGACTATTGTTGCGAACCTTGCACCAAGAAAAATGCGCGGTATTGAAAGCAAAGGAATGATACTAATGGCAGAAGATGCTGCTGGAAAATTATACTTTGTCAGCCCAAGCGAAGCAATCGCAGCGGGTAGTACTATTGCTTAATCTAATAAGTAAATAAACAAATAAGCTAAATAATTCCGCAGCGAACATTCGAGCATGCGCAGTGAGAGCGAGGAATAGTTTAGCTTATAGTATATAAATTAAAACGATTATTTATAAAAAGAAAGGTCCTCAAATTGAGGACCTTTCTTTTGGGGGAAATCTATAATTTTAAATACATTCTTTTAATTCTTTATCCGTGTAAGCTAAGCCGTATTGCTTTAGCACGTCGTCCGGTACACCTGTCCATTGGTTAGGCACGTTGCCCATATATCCCAAGTCTTTTACGCCAATTTCTGAAGTATAAAAACCTGTTGTTACTAAGTCACGAATTTTGTTAAAGAAACTTACACCTTGTGCGACTTCTGGCTTTGCTTTTGCGGGGTAAGCAATCTCGTCAACGATCCCAATTTGTTGTTCCTTAGTACACGCTATAAAAGATTTTGTATGCTTTTTATAGCTATGCAAGTCCAACCATTTTAGGCCACCTGCCATTGGCACTTGGTGGTCAGGCATATCCTTTACAATGAATTCTATAAAGTCAGGGACCTTAGCGTCGGTTGCAGAGCCACTAATTGCATCCTTTGGCATTATGATATCCGCTAATACAGCGATGGTAGCTATTTCGTGCTCGTCAAAGAATTTAGGCATTGCGTTTACCTTCACTAG
>CAJATB010000230.1 GCA_903944755.1 uncultured Bacteroidota bacterium | reverse complement strand
ATTATGATTTTAACTTTGACCAATCTCCGGAGTAATAGGCAAATAGTATCTTTTTTTCTAATTCAATATCGTTTTTCAATTTTGATTGATCTAAAAGATCTCTAAATAAATAGAAACTCAACCAAAATGCAAAGTCATATTTTTGATTGATTGAATTGGGACGTAAGTAAAAATTATACCAATTTGTGTTAATGCCATGTTTTTCTGCGATAGATTTAATTTCTATTGCCTTTTCCCAATTTTTATTTACTTGAGTGCCAAATAAGTTTGATATTTTATTAAACTCAAATGACTTTGGGGTAATTATATCACTGGTATCAAGAATACCAAGTGAAATTAAAGAAACAGAATCTTCGAAAAACTGGTCTCCGTCTAAGTCGTATTTTACAAAATCGAAAAAGCCATTATTATCAGTGTCCTCATATTTAATTATGGCAAATTTAGTAGGTTCGACTTGTAAACGGTTTTTACCCCAACGACCATACTGTCCTCCAAAGCCTTGATACGAAAATGCTGTTTGATCTATTCTCCAAGCCCCCCATTCGGCTCCGAACAGGTGTAACTTCCCGTCAAACTTACCAATATATAAAGAACCCTCTCCACTATAATCTAGATCAAACTCACCTCGATCGCCCATTACATCTGATTGTTTATTATTGTCTAGTCCCCCATTTTCAGATCCCATTTTATATAAATCTTTAGGATCATAAAATTCGACTCTTTCCCATCTATTGCAATCATCATCTTCATCAAAAACTAACCTACATTCTTTCCATTTCCCTTTCGTTGTAATTAAGTCTAAAGCATTATTTCTATCAGGGAAAAATAGTGTGTCAATATCACGCCACCTGGAATCATACATTATAGCATTAGCTGATTGTAAGCCTTTTAACTTATTAAATGTATGATATTGATCCTCATATGAAAACCCATTCCCTTTAAACAATAAACTCATGTCAAAGTCAAATTCATTGGATGGCCCATTGTCATTATCAAGATCCCATGTTATAGCAGCATAATCTATTTTTTTTGTGAAACTGATGTCATAGTTTGAATCTATATTTTGAAATATCAATTTTGAAGCCAGAGTAGAATCTTTAAAGTTAGGCGTATCAACAAGTCTAATTGCCATTTCTGTATATCCATCGTGGTCAACATCATAAAATATAAACGGGTTTTCCCAATTAAATCTCAAGTCATTAATCCTAAAAGAAGATGCATGCATTTTTAAAAATGTAGAATTTCCGTGATAATCCTCAAAAAAATTACAACAACCGTTATGATCCCATGCTTTCATTAAAATAACATTCCAATCAACAAAATGCATTATTCCATCTCTATCATCATCAAATACATACATGTAATCAGCGCTCCAATCATAATAACCCCTTAATTTATTGCCTCCATTACTTATAATTAGTTGAATGTCTGCAATGCCGTCAGAATCTTCATCCGACCAATCTATTGAAAAATCAAATGGGCCAGCAAATATATTGTCGCTATTTCTATCAATCAATAAACAATCATTATCGGTATCCCCTTCTTTATCACTATATTTCATATCGTCGTCATCATCAATCCATACAATTGAAATTTTATCATTAATTGTTGAATACAACACATCAGGATCTCCGTCATTATCAAAATCTGAATATTTTATGTTTGAAATTTGATTTATAAATCTCCAATTAATTAATTGTGTATTTGTGTTCCAGTAATTATAGTTTTTTTGAGAAAAAGAAATATAATTACTGAAAATGAAAAAGCAGAATAAGCTTGCGCTTTTTATTAATTGCTTGAAGTCCATGATTCTAAGGGCTTTAAAATATTTTCATTAAGATTGTTTGCTGAAAATGAAACACTAATATTTGTAGAATTTGATACATTTGTTAGTTTGATTTCCAATTTCCCATAGTAAATATTAAATCCATTTTTATTAAGCATACTTTGACTGAAAATATCTTTTGTTTCGGACAAATAATTAATACTATTCGTAGATCGATTCGTTAATGAAAAAGTAGCTTCTGTAGGTGATAGAATTCTAGCAAAATATTTTTTTCCATTTTTGGATAAAGTAGCAACTTTGCCATCTATACTAATTGATAATCCATCGGTTGCTGGGCTATGCATAATCCAATATATAGTAGAATTTTTATTTATTGGAGCAAACTCATCTTGAACAGTCATTACAGCCTTAGCCCTGTTTAATTTAATGCCTCTTTTATAATAAGTAACATCTCTTGAGTAGTTAGATGTTAAATCAATTATATAATATCCGCCAGAATTGTCATTAGACTCTTTAATCAAAGTAGCTTTTCCGTTCGGATTTTGTTCTGGTCTTGCATCAGGATTAATGATTAAACAATTCTTCCCTTCGCTTCTAATTCGATAATAATAAAATCTTCCAATTGTATTAGCAGTCTTTGTTGGGCCATCATTATAAAATGGAGCTGTGAGATTGAAATAATCTGATTGATAATTATTTTCTCTACCTAAATTACCCGCTGCCCATATTTCACCTAATGATTGCATATAAAAAGAGCCTGCATCTAAATGTCCATGGCTTGCATTATTGTCACCACCATGCATGCCAATATACATTGCATTTTCTGTATTATTTTCTGATATATACATATAATCTACTCCTGCATAATTACCATTTAACGGAAATGTAAAGCCAGAGCCTTTATCAATTAGTGATTTATTATAATAAAGCAAGTCAATCCAACCATGCATCTTATCTGTTTTATTTGCATTTATAGTATTACAAGCATCATAATGTGTTTTAGCAAAATTTGCATCATTAAAAAAATTTCCATACCAGAAATAAGAAGTTAGCTTGTAAGCTTTCCCATTATATAAGTAATCATCTCCGATGGAAGTTGTAGCAACCGGTCCTGACATATTATAAGGAAACCAACCTGTTTTTTTAAAACCATTTTTTGACGTTAGTCCAAAAGTGGATGTTAAACAACGTTTCATACTTTCAAATGCTAAAATTGTGTTGCTTAAGCCGTAATCCCAATAGGATAATCCCTCTTCGCTAGCACCATCCGGCTCTAATGAATTTATATATTTTTCAATTCCATTGGCTGCTAAAGAAATAACACTACTATTGAATGAAGAATCTTGTTCATAGGTCGCTAAACTTGCCATAATCATACCACCATGACAAATTCCATTCCAATTATCATTTGTTAAATACCATTTAAACACACCCGTATTTGTTTCAATTTGTGACTTACCAGGCTGTAACACATTTGCTTTCACGGCATTATATAACAACAATCTTTGTGAAACTGTTAGATAATCATATAAACCATCATATGCTATAGCGATTCCTTTTGCCGCTATACCAGCATCTAAAAAATGTCTATTAGCTCCCCAATCGGGAAAATTTGTCATTAGCTCTAATTGATCCCAACATCTTTTTGCATATTTTATATCTTTTGTAAATTGATATGCTAGCACTAAATAGGGTAGTTGATCATTGACAAAAGTATGAATGTTTGTAATTCTTAATCCAGCAGCATCTAAGCCATAAGTGAGTAGTGGACTCGTCAATAAAGAATTAGCCTTTGTTAAAATCCCATCATACGTTCCTTTTGCAAAAGGATCAGTTATTGCATTAGACTTAATCTGTTCTATATCTGATGCATTAAACAAAAGCCTTGGGTGTATATTTTTCAATCCAGTCCCTCTAAAACAGTCTTTTACAATTGATTGATAGATTGGTGTTACTGCGTCTATTGGAAAATTTGAATTGTTATTGTTATTAGAAGACGGAGGTACAATAACGGTAGAAATATCTTTTATTGATTCCTTTTTAGTACAAAAGGTAAAATTGAAAAAAATTGTAATTAACAACAAAAATCTTATCGCCATTTTAAATGTTTTTTATTTTAAAAAACTTCCAGCATTTTTTAAAACTTTATTAAAATAATCACCGGCAAAACCAAGTGTGCCATCTGGACGAATTAGCCAGAATCCCCTCATTTCTTCAGTAGTTCTAACATTATTTAATTTTCTTAATTCTTCGTTTTTAGGTTCATTACAATACAATTCCCATTGAATTATATAAGGCACTTGTAAAGCTTCACATACCCCCAAATATGCGTCCCATCTTCTTACTACAGATTCGTAATCAGTAAGTCCTTCATATCTTTGTTCTGGAATGCCTATTTCTCCTAAAAAAACAACCTTCTTACCTTTCATATATGGAGTTGGATGAATAAAATTTTTTATATATTCAATTCCCTTATACAATTTTAAACCTGTTGCATCTAGTCCATCATAACTTGACCATGAAACCATATCAGTTTCTATCAAGGGTAAAACGGAATTTATAATCCCTGGAATTCCATCCATGCTGTCGTAAGTTTTATTTGCTTCAACTGCATGATATACTTTACATTTTGAATGTTTTACTTCGTTTCTTGCTCGATTAATACCATCTTGCCTTGCTTTAAACCATTTTGCCATCGCGTTAATACGATCTAATGAATCAGAAGGTACTAATACTGTAAGTCGATCTCCATCTACTGCTTTTATTAATTCGCCTGGTTTGCGAGACCATCTTGCATAACTTCCTGTGCCACCTCTTAACATCCAATCTCCCTCCCAATTATGTATAATAAATGTGACGTCTTTATCTTTATATTTTTCAAGTAGATACTTAGTTAATTGGTATATATCTTCTTTTTCAGCTGCCGCAGATGAATCGGTTGTTTTAATTCCTGCGCCATCAACACTTAACGCGATTGTATTAAAAGGCATATTAAATACTTGTTCCCAATATGGATGTTTTGCCAATTCTTTAAGAGAAATACTTTGTGAGATATCCCAGCTGGAATTATATGGATAGCCACCGCCATTTTTTCTAAACCATAATTTTATTACGCCATACCCTAAATCAATCATTTTTTTTGCACCTTCAATTAAATAAGGCTCTTTTGTAAAATAATACTTCCCTGCAACATGTGTTGCACCCAATCTATTTCTTATATCTAATGGAATTTTTGCTCCTTTTAGAGGTTGAAATGATTCTATTTTTTTTATAATGAGTTCGTCTTTCAATTGACTTACAGCACTATTTTGAGACATCAGATAGTTTACAAAAATGACAGACAAAAGCGTTAAATAAAATTTCATATTCGTCTTTTTTATATTTTAATTCAAAAAAAATACAGAGTGATTGCTTGCGCTACCCTCTGTATTTTTTTTGCTTAAACTCCGATAAGCAATTAGCAATAAACTATTTATGTAAATAATTTATAAACTTATTTTTACATAAGGTGCGTAATTTGATCTTATTGTACCAACACCTGTTAAATCAGCTAATGCACCCACCCTAAAAAAGTAATCCCTCCCAGTTAAAAATAAAGTTGGATTGGCTGCGACATCTATTGAAAGAGTGATTTGACTATTATCAATAACTTTTGATGGTGTAAACGCTTGGCTAAAAGCACTCCCTGCCGTGCCAAATTTAATTGCCTCACCAACATACATATCACTAAAAGCATAAAGGCGAACGGATTTAAGCTTAACAGCACTAGTGCCCGCTTCTAGATTAAAAGTTGCATTTACTTTTTTGCTTGCAGGATCATACACAATTTTACAATTCTTAATTCGAATATAGGGGTCTACACTAAAATCAAGGTTGTTGTCACCCGGGATTATCGTATAATCTAAAACGGAAATAGGGAAAAAATTGCTATTGCGCAATTCAAAATTATATTTATTAGCAAAAACTAAATCATTGCGATATTCTCCACTATTTTTTATTAGCCATTTTTGTGAAACGGGTGTTGCATAGCCTTGTTCAAATGCCTCTATAGATGATCCATTAATTAATTCGGTTTCAACTGGAAGGCCAGTTACCTTATCCTTTATTATGCCAAATACTTTCGAATTTGGTCCGGGCATATTATCCTTTTCACAGGAAGCAAATACTACAACTAATAAAAAGATGTAGACGATTTGGTTAAATATTTTTTTCATACTGTTTTCTTTTACAAATTAATATTGAGGATTTTGGACCAACTTATTAGTACTCACACCAGGAATACCTTTATAATAAGACCACAATTGGAAGTTTTGACCATTTGCTCTCTCGTCGTAATAATTGTTAGCTCTAACGAAGATGTATTTAGGTGTTGTTTGTCTTAAATCCAACATTGGAACCAATATTTTTCTTTTTGTTGATTTAAATACATTGTGATTATCCCTGCGTCTTATTAAATCCCAATATCTTCCTCCTTCAAATGCCATTTCTACTCTTCTTTCTTTTAGAATATTTTCAACTGTCGCAGTTATATTATCTTTATGCCCTGCTCTTTTTCTTATAGCATTCAAATATGTAGCGGCTAAGCTCGCATCTCCTTTGCCACTTTCTATTACTGATTCTGCATAATTTAAATAAATTTCTCCCATACGAATATCAATAAAATCTGTAGTAGAGCTAAAATAGGTCCCTAATACATTTTTACCCTCCTGTAGAAACTTTTTTAATGTAAAGCCTGAATTTGAAAAATTTTGATCACTCGAACTACCCAAACCCGAAAAAGCGGAAAAGCCACTTAATGCACTAGCCCCTAAGCTAAAATATGTTTTACCATCTTTTCCTTGAGCGCTAGCATTTGTATACACTATTTTAGTGCCATCTTGTTTTATCAAACCTCCCTGCATTATTATATTAACGCCCTTCCATGTAGAACCTGGTACTATAATACTAGCGTGCAATCTTGCATCCTTATTCGCAAATATTTGACTTAAATTATCATATAATTTATAAGGCTTCGTAACATCAACTTTTGTAGGGTCTCCAATATATTCTGTTTCGTTACCATCGGTTCTTGTTTCCAATGTTGCGCTTTTTCCTTCTCCATTATCTTTATAGTCTTCAAATAAATCAACTAGGTCTAAACTTGGGCTAAACCTACCATAATATAATCCTCCAGGGTTTGTTTGTGAGGGGTTATAAAAAACATCTATTGAATGCCCTTGTAATAAAGTCACGGTTCCGTCTATATAACCTTTTTTAAACAAGACTTCTTCGTCTGCAATTGTTGGATTTTGAAAAATATCTTGAAAATTTTTAATCGCATCTGTAATATTTGCTGGGTTTGCTTTGTACAACTTTTTGCCAGAGCTTGTGATAATTTCTGTTGAAGCGTCAATACATTGTTGATAGTAGTTGGCAGCGTCTGTTGTAGTCATGCCGCCCACTAATTTTTGTGTTACAGCTTCTCCAGATAATGGTGCCTTATCCCAATACTTTGCAACTGAGGCTGCAAATAAAGCAGCTCTAGATTTTAAACCTAGCGCAGCCCATTTGGTAGCTCTATAAGGGCCGTCGACTGAAGAAAAACTTACAGGTAATGTTTTTGCTGAAGCTGTTAATTCAGACAAAATATAATCCCATGTTTGTTTTTCAGTACTTCTTGGTACAAATAAATTTGCATTATCAGATCCAGGAATATATTCAAGTGACTTTTCAATAATTGGTACACCACCATAGCGTTTAACTAAACCAAAATACATATATGCTCTTATAAATCGGCCCTCTGCTATCAATGCGTTTCTTTGTGCATCAGACATTGAGACGGTTGGTAATTGTTCTAAAAACAAATTTGTTTGTCTAATAGCATCATATGCCCAGTATCCATCGTTTATAGGTCCTGCGCCTGAACCAGTTGACAAGGTTGCTTCGTCTGTATAAAAAGTGGTGCCAAATCCAGGTTCAATATAACCAGATCCAGCTGTTCTGTGATAGTTAAAACTAACACCTGGATTATATACAAAATCCTCAACGGGCATTCTGCTATATAAATTTGCTAGTAAAACTTTTACTCCCGAAATATCGGTTAATAACTGTGATGCTGGAACTCTATCTAATGGTTGTACATCAAGGATTTTATTACAAGCGTTAAACACAAGTCCAATTGTTAAAACTAATATGTATGTAAATATTTTTTTCATATGATCTAAGATTTAAAAGTTCAAATTGATTCCAAAATTGAAAGATCTCATTAATGGATAAGTTAAATCAGCGGTATATGCGCCCTCCTCTCTCTCAGGATCTAAATTCTTTGCATATTCATTTGCGAATGTGTATAAATTAAATCCATTGATAAATATTCTAAGATTTTGAATCTTTGCTTTACTTACAATTTTTTCAGGAATATTATATCCGATTTCTACGCTTTTTAACCTCAAGTAAGTGGCATTCATTCTCCAGTCTTTTGTAGTTAAACCATCTGTTGTTCCTGTAAAATTGGATCGCAAAGCAGGATATTTTCCCTCTATCCATTTAGCTGCAGGATCATATGGGTTCATTGTTGGATCTTGTAATCTCCATCTGTCTGTATAAATCTCCCATAAACCCGGATATCTTCCATAACCCCACACGTCATTTGGTGATGCGTATATCGTAAATAAAGCAGCCCCCTGAAATAACATATTTAAATCAAATCCCTTATATGACATGTTAATATTCATACCATATTGCAAAGGCGGGTTACCTGCATATCCCTGATATTGTCCAGACCAAAATTCTGGTAATTGATCATTTCCGTCAATAATTCCATCCCCATTTGCATCAACAATTTTATTACTACCTGGTAGCATTAATGAATTACCCGATGATCCTCCCAATAATGGTGCCGTTTGATATTCTGTAACATTAGTGTACTTTCCGCTATAAAGGTAGCCCCATTCTCTACCAAGTATGCGATCATTGCCCCACACATCTTTCCATTTTTGCATTGTACTTTGATAAGGAGCGCGTTCACTATAAATTAAATATTTTCTTGCATAAGTTGCATTTGCGCTTATGTCGTATTTTAATTTACCAATATTACCTTTATGAGAAATCATCATTTCTATACCCTGAACCATATCCCTGTTAATATTTTCTTGGGGGAAAGATGCCCCAAAAGTGTTAGGTACACTTTGAATTCTATTTGCCAACAATCCATTTCTATTTTTTCTAAATACATCTGCTATTATTCCTAGCTTGCCATTCCACAATTCTAAATCAATACCAATATTGGCAGTTTTAGTTTGTATCCAAGTTAAATTATCGTTGACAACTCCTGGTGGGATCATCCCCATTGTTAATACATTATTATTAAAAACATATCCTTGATCAATAGGGCCAAATTTATATCCTGCATAATATTCAAATGCATTGCCAGCATCTGCGCCCATTAAACCATAAGAACCCCTTAATTTTAAATTTGAAATTGCTGGGAAATTTTTCTTAATGAAAGCTTCTTCTGACAATCTCCAGCCTAATGATGCAGATGGGAACATTGACCATCTTTTAGAAGGAGCATAACGATATGATCCGTCATTTCTAAAAGCAAGTTCTAATAAATATTTTCTTTTATAATCATAATTAAAACGTCCTAAATATGACAAATAGTTTTGAATAATTCTATCTCCCCCATTTTGCATGTTGGTTATACTTCCTTGATTCAAAATATCATGAGTGTAAACATCATCATAATTACGATTTGCCGAAATTAAATCCGTTCTTAATGATCTCAATTCATACACCATTGTCGCACCAATATTATGATCGTTTTTTATTGTTTTTTTATAGTTAGCCGATGCTTGTAAATTTTTTCTAGAAAATTCAGTCATGGAATTTGAGTATCTATTGGCTCCGCGAATGGTAGGAGCGTCAGTCACAAAATCATATTGGAAGTAGGCCCTTTGTAAGTTAGACCAGTTGTTTATATTGCCATCATAAGCCCCTAACAATCCCAATTTTAATCCATCAATAAAGGGAACTGAATATGTAACATCAACACTGCTTTGATATTGGAAATTTCTCCATTTTTCATATCCAGAAATTTCTTCTGATGCTAAGGCATAAGGATTGGTAAACTCAGGAGGGATTCTCGTTACATGAGTTGGTTGTCCGGGAACAAAAGGAGAAAATCCCCTATCTGCAATAATTAAAGGTTTAAATAACCAAAAATAAGAACCCTGTGGACTTGTATTATTATCAAATCTGCCAGCAAATGTTATTGTTGCTTTTAGATTTTTAGACATATTAAATGTTACATTATTCCTAAAGTTATACTTTCTATATTGTTGGATATTACTTGTTAATATCCCGTCATCAGTTAAAAATCCTAAACTTGTATAGTAAACTACCTGATCGTTTCCACCGCTTACTGATAAATTATGCTGTTGTTGAGAAGTAAAATCTCTAACTGTTTCACCAAACCAATCATAATCTTGATAACCAGGCAACGACCCTTGCTTCCATTTATCTAGTTCTGATTGAGGAAATGCGATTGGAAGTTTTGTATTTATATTCATTTCATTTTTAAATACTCTATAGGTATATGCATCTACGTTTTTTAGCATGCTAGTAGGATTCTTAACACCATAAAATGAACTATAATTAAATCTTGCTTTACCCTTTGTACCCTTTTTGGTTGTAACAATTAATACACCATTATCTGAATTCATTCCATAAATTGCAGCAGCAGCATCTTTTAAAACTGAAATACTTTCAATGTCTTCTGGATTTAGTCTTTCAAAATCAGACATTCCATCCCTTGGCACACCATCAATTACCAACAAAGGAGTACCAAAACCTCTGATATTGACCATACTATTAAAAGTGCCCGGCTCAGCTGTTTGTTGTCTTATTAATACCCCTGGTATTTTACCTTGAATACCACTTACAACACTTGTACTTTTCGTAGTTAAAATATCGGCGCTCTTTATTGAAGAAACGGCACCCGAAAGGGTCTCTTTTTTTTGTGTACCATAACCTACCACGACAACTTCAGCCAGATTCGAAGCAGACTCAACTAGCACAATTGAAACTTCAAGCTTACCATTTAATTGAAGGGTTTGATCATTATACCCCAATAATGAAATAGTCAAATTTGCCTTTTCGTTGGCTACTTGAATAATAAATTGCCCTTGATTGTTTGTCAATACCCCAGAGCTATTACCAGAAACCTTAATTACAGCGCCAGATAGCGGCTCTCCCGATTGGTTTAGCACCCTACCTGTAACTTTCCTGTTATCGTTTTGTGCGTTTAATTGCAAAAAGTTAAAAACAGTAAGAAATAGCACTAAGACAAATAATGTTCCTTTTAACATCCCCTTGCTTTCATAGTTTTTGTTTTTTTTCATATGGCAGTTTTTATACAAAATCATTTAAAAAATAATTGCATTATTTTGGAGTGAAATTATAAATAATCGGAAGGGATAAGATATACGTCAGTATCAAAACACTATACTTGAGTCTCTATTATATTAATATTCAGCACTTTAGTGACAAATATGGGTAAGGAACTCAAAAACTTAATTTGGTTATGACGATATATAAAATAATAAGGGAATGCTTTTTAACAAGAAAGACAACCAATAAAATACATTAATGATTGTCTTTCTTGTTAATAGGGATACTATTTTAAAACTGTTGGATCTTGATTAATTATAGTGCTTGCTTTGACCTATAATCATTGGGTGAACATCCAAACTCATGTTTAAATGCCCTAAAGAAATGAGACTGATTAGCGAAACCGGTTTGATAGAATATTTCTGTTACGGTTAAATTGGTGGTTTTCAGCAGATTAGCGGTTCGATGTATGCGAATATTTTTTATCAATTCCCCAGGAGTCATACCCGATAACGCTTTTACTTTTCTAAAAAAGCTAGCACGACTCATTGAAAGCTCCTTTTCAAGGTAACTAGCGTCTAAATCATGAAATTCTATTCTATTTTCTATAATATGTATAGTGTTTTTTAGAAATATTTTGTCTAGCTCATCTATTCCGGTTTCGGGTAAATTGTCAATGATTCTATCCTGCTTAAAAAGTTGGTGTAACTTATCTTGATATTCAATTAGTTTTTTTATACGAACAAGTAAATTTTCTGCATTGAAGGGCTTTGAAATATATGCATCCGCACCAGCTTCATAGCCTTCTGTTTTATTGTCAACACTTCCTTTGGCCGAAAGTATAATAAAGGGTATATGACAGGTTGCTGGAGTATCTTTTACAATATTACATATCTCTAGTCCATTCATGTCTTCCATCATTATATCACTAATAATTAAATCAGGCGTAGATCTTTTCATTAAATCAAGTGCCTCAATGCCACTTTTAGCTTCATAAATTAAATAAAAATCTTTTAGTAAATCATTTAATAAAAATCTAATTGAAGCGTCATCTTCTATGATAAGGATAGATTTTTTATTATTATCTTCTATACTCTTAATAAGGGTATATTTATTGATCTCACTCGTAGCTTTTTCATCAATTTCCTTAATATTAGAAGTCATTAACTCCAGTAAATAACTTGGCTTATCTAGCACTTCCATCTGATTGGTTTTGCTTTCTTCCTGGGGTTCAAAGCTCAATGCCAACTCAAGCGTAAATTTGATCCAGTTATTTTGATTAGTAACATATATATCTCCATTTAAAAATAAAGCAAGTTCTCGGCTAAAAGCAAGCCCTATTCCAGAACTAATATTTTTATTCTTAGTATTATCTAATACAATAAATTTATTAAACAACTTATCTAATTCGGTTTGGGATAATTGTTTTCCAGAATTTGAAAATTCAATTTGAAGCTTATCTAATTCTTTATTTGCTTTGAGTGTAACGATTATTGTTTGATTCTCACAAGTATGTTTAAACGCATTTGACAACAAATTAAAAATTATTTTTTCAACCTTATCTTTATCAATCCATAAAATAATATTGTCCTCAATTTTTAAATCAAATTGGAGATTGTTTTTCTCGGACAAAGGAATAAAGAGTTCTGCAATATTGAAAAGTAAATTTGAAATATTTATTTTACTATAATGATTTTTTAAATATCCCGCTTCAGCTTTACGAAACTCTAAAAGTTGATATATTAAATAATTTAGTCTCGAAGTTTGCTTATTTACAATTGTTAAAAAATTTTCATAGAAAAGCTTTT
>CAJATB010000229.1 GCA_903944755.1 uncultured Bacteroidota bacterium | reverse complement strand
GCTTTATTCCCTTATTGGGATGTGATTAGCACAGGTTTAATTGCCAATAGTTTATCCCTTTGGATTTTAGTTAAACTATTGCGCTTGTACGATCAATCACAGCCCAAAACCTTGGAATTTAATATTGGGCTTATTGTAGGCGCATCAATACTATTATATGAACCAATTGCTATACTAATCCCTGTAGTTTTATTTGCTTTAACTATTATACGACCGTTTAGGATCACGGAATGGCTGGTTTTAATAATGGGTATTACTTTGCCTTTTTATTTTATTTTCACTTTTGTTTTTATAACAAATAATACAGCCAATTTTTCTCAATTTCTTCCAAAATTAGATTGGAAAAACCCATTAGTACAACCCGAATGGAATGTAATTTTAGCTATTGCGGTATTGACCATCCAGTTTATGGTGGGTATATATTATTGGCAGGATCAACAGTCTAGGTTTATTATTCAAGTAAGAAAATACTGGGGCGTAATGTTGTTAATGTTAGCACTTACCTTTTTTCAGCCAATTATTTTTTCTGCACAAGGTTTATACGCTTCTGCGGTAATTATTACGCCATTGGCCTGTTTTATTAGTTTTGGTTATGCTACGCCAAAGGGGCTTTTTATACCTAATTTGTTATTTTGGGCGGGCGCCTTGGTTATTGTGTATAACCACCTTGCTTAAGTGAAGAATTTGGCATGAATTTAACCGCCTATTTTGGTAACTTTGTAGTTCTTTAATATTACCCTTTTACGTAAAAATAGTAGTTTATGAAATTTGGCGTTGTGGTTTTCCCAGGCTCGAACTGTGACAGAGATATGCAAGATGCTTTAGAAAAAGACCTTGGCTTTAAAGTTGAAATGCTTTGGCATAAGGATAGCGACTTGTCGCATTTTACGACGGATGACTGTATTGTGCTTCCTGGAGGGTTTTCTTACGGGGATTATTTGCGTTGCGGGGCAATTGCTAAGTTTAGCCCAATGATGCAATCTGTAATAGAATTTGCTAATAAAGGAGGCAAGGTTTTAGGGGTTTGTAATGGGTTCCAAATTTTATGTGAAAGTGGTTTATTACCAGGCGCTTTATTGCAAAACGCAAATCAGCAGTTTATTTGCAAAAATGTTTTTATAAAATCCGATAATAGCAAAGCATTGCAAATACCTATTGCACATGGGGAAGGCAGGTACTATGCCGATAAAGCTACTTTGGAACATTTAGAAAATAACAATCAAATTCTATTTCGCTATTGCGATGAGCAAGGTGCAATAGGCGGAGCGGCTAATCCAAATGGTGCAACAATGGATATTGCTGGTATTTGTAATGATAAACGTAATGTTTTTGGTATGATGCCACATCCCGAGCGTGCGACGTCGGAAGCACTTAGCAATATTGACGGCAAGGAAATATTTAAAATACTTGGGTTGTTAAATTAGGATATTCCATAAATTAAGGTATATGAAAAAAGCAGTTTTATTTTCTTATTTATTAGTACTTGCATTTTCAGTACAAGCACAAAGGTTAAATCCTGTGAAGTGGTCATACAATGCTATTAAAACTGCAACTAATCAGTATGATATTGTATTAACTGCCACTATTGATGCACCGTGGCATATGTATTCTCAATTCGCCACTAAGGGTCCGATACCTACTACTGTTACTTTTAAGCCGAACCCATTAGTAAAATTAAATGGTAAAACAAAAGAGGTAGGCAAGTTGGAGAAAAATTATGATAAAAACTTTGGTGCTATTATAGGCACTTTTGCTGGCAAGGTGGATTTTAAACAGGCTATTATTTTAAAGGCGGTAAGTAAAACAAAAGTGACCGGCACCATTGAATATATGGTTTGTAATGACGTAAAGTGCTTACCTCCGGTTTCAATTCCTTTTGAAGTTACTATTCAGTAACCACTGCATTAAAACGAACGCTACTCCTATTATTATTAAATAATTTATTTTGAATAAAGTCATATCTTTTTTCTTTTCATTTATTTTGGTATTTTTTTGTGCAATTAATTCCCAAGCACAAGGGGATAGTATTGTGTCGGTTGCAGTTAAGGCTAGTTTAATAAACGACAGTACTTATTCATTAAAGGGCAAGG
>CAJATB010000228.1 GCA_903944755.1 uncultured Bacteroidota bacterium | reverse complement strand
GCTTAGTATAAAACTTATTGTATTCTTCCATGGTTGGAACGAGCACTTTTAATAAGTAATCAATACTCCCGCTTAACCTATAAAATTCAACAACTTCAGGCATTGAGCTTATAATGCTTATGAACTTCTTGGCCCATTCCATATTGTGTTGGTTGGTTCTAATAGAAACAAAAGCTACGGTTTTAAGATTAAGCTTATTACGATCTGCTACCGCCACCTTCTTCTTTATATATCCCTCTTTATATAACTTATTAATTCTAGCCCAACACGGAGTGGCTGAAAGGTTCACTTTCTTCGATAATTCAGCAATTGGAATATCCGCATTCTCCTGAAGTTGGGATAATATTTTTTTATCTATCTCATTCATATGATTTTATTCTGATATAATTAGCATATTTAAAATAAAATACTAGTTTTAGCCTCTTAAAAGCTAATTTTTAACTTATTTTTCTGCAAATATTGAATTAAACAGAAATAAATACTAAATCAGCTTCACATTAAAAAATTAATACAAAAGGAAATACAGAAATGAAACTAATTAAAAAAGTTGTTCTACTTTGGGCTTTGTTATTTACGGCTCCAGTAGTTGCGGCTCCAAGTGATTTTTTAGTAACTACTGATTGGTTAGAAAAAAATCTTAATAACCCTAAACTTCGATTGATTGAAGTAAGTGTTGATACTGGAGTATACGAAAGAGGTCATATTCAAGGTGCAGTAAATTTTAAATGGCACACTGATTTAGTAGATCCTGTAAAAAGAGATATCGCTAGCAAAGAAAATTTTGAAAAATTACTTCGTCAAGCAGGCGTTAACAATGACAGCACAATTGTAATCTACGGAGATAGCAATAACTGGTTTGCTGCATGGGGTGCTTGGGTGTTTGATATTTATGGAGTAAAAAATGTTAAGTTGCTTGATGGCGGCAGAAAAAAATGGGAAGCAGAAAAAAGACCTTTAACTCCACTTGCAACAAAAGTTACAGCAGGAACTATTAAAGTATCTGATGCTAACAATGCTTTACGCGCAAGATTAATTGACGTCGTTGCTATTGCTAACAAAAAGTCTGATACAGCGTTAGTAGACATTAGATCGCCAGATGAATTTAGTGGAAAAGTTATTGCGCCAGCAGGTATCCAAGAATTAGCAATTAGAGCCGGTCATATTCCAGGCGCAGTGAATGTTCCTTGGGGACAAGCTGTTGCTGAAGACGGAACATTTAAATCTGCAGAAGAACTTAAAAAAGTTTATGGAGCGGTTGGTATAGACGGGAAAAAACCAATTATTACGTATTGCAGAATTGGAGAACGTTCTAGTCATACTTGGTTCGCGCTAAGTAAAATTCTAGGTTACAATGTAAAAAATTATGACGGTTCATGGACAGAATATGGAAATTCTGTTGGTAACCCAATAATTAATACAGCTGGAACTGTTTGGGCTGGAAAATAATAACTAATTAGCGAATTAAATCGCTACTTGTTATCTTTCTAGAATTTAGTAAATTTTTACTATTATGAAATAGCGGTACTATTTGTACCGCTATTTTTTTTATTTTAG
>CAJATB010000227.1 GCA_903944755.1 uncultured Bacteroidota bacterium | reverse complement strand
TTTTATTTATGGTATCACTGGTACCACTACAGCAATTAGTGCAATTAGCTGGATCTTCACAAAGGATTGGCCTTTAAACATTGGTGGTAAACCACACTTTGCTTTACCAGCTTGGATCCCAATTATTTTTGAATTAACGGTGTTGTTTGCAGCCGTTGGGATGGTGCTTACTTTTTTATACTTATGTCAATTAGCGCCAGGTGTTAAAAAACACCATTTCCATAAACGTGCTACGGATGATTTATTTGTAATGGTTATTGAGTGTACTGAAAAAACAAATGCTGACGATTTAAAAGCTTTGTTAAGTGCAAACGGTGCTGTTGAAACGGATGTACAAGTTGCCGAAGAAGAATGGTGGTTTGGTACATATGATAAAGAGGAACTTGCGGGACAGGTTTCGATGTAGATGGGAACTGAATTAGTTTAACTAGATAAGACATAAACGATGAATAAATTTTTGACATTAACTTTTTTAGCCGCAGTAGTTATATTAACTAGTTGCAGCGATGTAAAGCGTAAACCAGGTTCTATCTATATGCCAGATATGGCTTATAGCCGTGCTTACGAAACTTACGCCGACCATTCTAATTTAAAAGAAAAAGGAATTAACTACAATGCAAAACCTGTTGAAGGAACTATTGCACGTGGTATGGATATGCCTTTCCCTTTAGCAATGGACAAAGTGGGTGATACTGCAAACTATTTTGCTTCTAAATTAGTACCTAGCCCTATTGATACTTTAAGTGTAAAAGAATTAGCTGAAGCAGAGCGTTTATATTTAATTAACTGTGGCATTTGCCATGGCACTAAATTAGATGGTAATGGTCCTTTGTATAAAGGTGGTGATGGTCCTTATCCTGTGAAGCCTGCTACTTTAGTGGGTGATGTACGTTACGAGAGCATGCCAGAGGGTCAAATGTTTTACTCAGTTGCTTACGGTAAGAACCAAATGGGTTCATACGCTTCTCAACTTAGCAAACATCAACGTTGGGCGGTGATTAGATATATCAAAATAAAACAAGCAGCTGCTAAAGCTTCTAAATAAAATTTTTAAAAGAGAAAAGATGGCATCTATTAAAGAACAATTTGAAATTCCTGGTACACTTAAAACATGGGCTTATGCTTTAATGGGCATTGGCGGTGTTGCCTTATTGTATGGTATGTTTACCAAAGGTTTTAGTGCAGACGAACATGAACAAGTTCATTTTTGGGGTACATTAATGTACAACACCATTTTCTGGACTTTAGTTTGTAATGCTGCTATGTTTTTCCTGTGCTTTAGTACTATGGCCATGGCTGCATGGATGCAATCTTTCAGAAGAATTGCAGAAGCCATTTCTACTTTAGTACCTGTTTTTGGTTTTATCACTTTTGCAGTTTTAATGTATGTAGT
This sequence comes from uncultured Bacteroidota bacterium, assembly GCA_903944755.1. Taxonomy (GTDB): domain Bacteria; phylum Bacteroidota; class Bacteroidia; order Chitinophagales; family Chitinophagaceae; genus Sediminibacterium. The sequence continues at coordinate 361 of CAJATB010000227.1, read as the reverse complement.
GATTGGCCATAAACACCATATTTACCATTGGTTAGATGCGGAAGCTGTTGCAAAGGATCCTATTTTAAAAGGTAAAGCAGGTTTCTTGAATCCTACTTTCTTTATTATCTGGACTACTTTAGCAATTACTTTATGGAGCTATTTTGGATACAGAATGCGTCAAATTTCTCGTGAAGCTGATGTTGCTCCTATGGACGCAGCAACTGCGCATAAATTTAATATCAGAAGCATGTGGCGTGCCGGCTTCTTCTTGGTATGGTTTGGTTTAACTGTAGCGAGTACTATTCCTTGGTTATGGTTAATGAGTATTGATGCACATTGGTATTCTACTATGTACAGCTGGTATACTTTCGCAAGTACT
>CAJATB010000226.1 GCA_903944755.1 uncultured Bacteroidota bacterium | reverse complement strand
TTTAGTATAGAATGAATCATAGTTGTGTTTAAATGAATAACAATACAGCCTGAACCAATAACATTAAAAAGTTAAAAATTGTTTGCCATTTGGGGATTGTATTTGATTTTTTAGCAACTAAATTAAAAAGAAACCAGCTAACAAATAGCAAGTTAACAAATGGGGCTATTTCTAGCCCTAAAACTGTTATGTATTTAGTTGAATTGTCTGAAATTTCATGCCTAGTAAAGAACAAAAAGGCAGTCGTTACTAAATAGAATGCGTTGTATAGGACAGTTAGCCGGGCCATAAAGGCCAAACGAGGGGTATTATTCATGTTTTTTGTTAATATTTACAAGATAGTAAAATTACTCAAAAAGCCTTTTTAGTTGTAGGTTTGTCTCTATAATAAATACCTATGTCGAAGTCCTTTTTCAAGTCCCTACTGCCTCATATTATTGCAGTGGTCATTTTTGCGATTGTTGCTATAGTTTATGCAAAACCTGCATTGGAAGGTAAAGTGTTGCAACAAAGTGATATTACCCAATGGAAAGGGATGGCACAAGATGCCTTTTCGTTCAAAGAAAAATATGGCAATTTCCCGCTTTGGAGCAATAGCATGTTTGGTGGAATGCCCGGATATCAAATCACAGGAGCGCCAGGGTTTGAATATACAATAGGTATGCTTGATACCCTTTTCACACTTGGTTTGCCTGAACCTATTGGCTTGTTTTTCTTGGCAAGTATTTGTTTTTATTTTCTAGCACAAGTATTAGGATTCAATACCATCATAAGTATTATTGGTGCACTTGCATACAGCTACGCAACATATAACCCAATTATTGTAATGGTTGGCCATATTACCAAAATGCATTCTTTAGCCTATTTGCCATTTTTTATTGGATCACTAATATTGCTTTTCCAAAGGAAATACTTAGTTGGTGCAACTTTGACAGCTTTAGCAACAGCACTTTTTGTACAAGGGAACCATGTTCAGATAAACTACTACGGATTAATTATAGCCGTATTCATGAGTGTGTATTATTTAATTGTTTGGATTAAGGCGAAAGAATTTAAACGTATTTATCAAACCGCATTTTTAGCAATTATTGCCGGGTTAATTGGGATTGCATCTAACGCTCCTTTACTAGTTAGTACTTACGAGTATGGCAAACAGTCCATAAGAGGCGGAAGTGCTTTAATCACAAAGGACAGTAAAACCACCGCAACAGGATTAAATAAGGACTATGCACTTAGTTATAGCATTTTTAAATCTGAAGCATTAGTAATGATGTTCCCCAATATTTATGGTGGAGCAAGTGACCCTAATGTGATTGACCCAGCAAAATCAAAAGCCATAGAAGTGCTGCAACAAATGCAACCGCAAGTGGCACAACAACTTCAATCCTTCGTTCAATTTTATTGGGGTGGTATTGGATACACGTCAGGACCTCCTTACGTAGGTATTGTAATTTGCTTTCTAGCCATAATGGGGTTTTCTGCAAAAAACAATGCGCACAAATGGTGGATTACTGCTACAATTATATTTTCGCTAATGCTTGCGTCTGGCTCCTACTTTGAGTCGTTCAATGTATTCATGTTAAAAGTACTTCCCCTTTATAATAAGTTTAGAGCCCCTAGTATGATACTAGTAGTGCCTACTTTTTTAATAGGCATAATGGCTTTATATGGTCTTGCCGCTCTTAGTGTAGAAAAAAGCATTAAAGACATATGGGTTAATTACAAGCCAAGCTTTATTATTTTAGGCTTGGTATTTGGAACGGTGTTGTTCATTTATTTTAGCACTGATTTTAAAAGCGAAAACGAAAAGCAATTAATTACACAAATTGCTCAAATGACTGACCCAAATCAAAAAGCTGCCTTCGAAGGGCCTGTTAATGATTTAGTGAATGCTATTGCAACTGACCGACAAACTTTAATTGAAGGGGATGTCACTAAAGCAATCATTTATATTATTATAGTGTTTGCTTTATTGTTCTTGTCATTTAAAAAAGTAATTAACCAAACAATATTATTAGTAAGTATTGGTTGCATTGCCTTATTCGATTTATTCCAATTGGATGTAAAATACTTAAAGCATGATAGTTATATAGAAGCTGCTGAAAACGAAAATGCATTTACTCCTTCAGCAATTGATATAGCTATTAAGCGTGACACATCGCATTATAGGGTTTTGGATATGCGTTATGGTATACAAAACGCATTTAACGGCGGCGCACTTATTGCATACCACCATAAAACAGTTGGTGGCTATAATGCCGCTAAACTTAGCATTTACCAGGACCTTATCGAAAACCAATGGTATAAATTCCCTAATTGTTTACCTACTGTAAACATGATGAATACCAAGTATGTTATTACGGGTAATATGGCGACGGATACCATTCCAAACCCTGATGCTTTAGGTAATGCTTGGTTTGTAAAAGCACTTCAATTTGAAAAAGGACCTGCGGAAGTCATGAAGCAATTAGACAATTTTGATCCAAAAAGCACAGCCGTTATTGAAGAAAAGGATAAGATTGATGCTTTATCAAATTTGCAATACGATAGTTTAGCTTCCATTGTGCTGGTATCTAATTACAATGATGAAGTAAATTATCAATCAAAAAGTAATATGCAGCAATTTGCTGTATTTAGTGAAGTATATTATAACCTAGGGTGGAAAGCATACATTGATGGCATTGAAACACCTATTGTTAAAACAAATTACGTATTAAGAGGATTAGTTGTACCCGCCGGACAACATGCTATTAAATTTGAGTTCAAACCAACTTCAATTAAAAGTTCAGTAATGGCTGCTGGTATAGCTAGTAGTATTGTTTGGTTATTACTTGCTGTAATTGCATTTTTAGGATTCAAGAAAATACGCAATAATAAATAGCAGTAATCACTAAGTAAATGAAAAAAATAGCCCTTATAATAATTACTTATAACCGACCAGCAGACATGCTGGCCTTGGCTAAAAATATTTCATTACTTAATGGCGTAGCCGATTTATTGGAAGAAGTGATTATAGTGAATAATAAATCCACCGAGTCCTATCAGGAATTAGTTGAATTTATTGCAGCGCATCCTGAAATACCCTTTAAATATATTGTAGCACCCGAGAACCTAGGCGTATCAAGAGGGCGCAATTTTGCTATTCAGCAATCCAAAGCCCCCCTATTCGTATTAATTGATGACGATGCTGAATTCAAGGACATGGATGTGTTAAGTCGCATTCAGCAAGCTGTAATACTTAACCCTACTGCTGGCGTAATTGCTATAAAAGTTTTGTATTACCAAAATGGCTGTATTCAACAAACAGCATTCCCGCATAAAGCATTCGACAAAAGAAAAACACAAAGCGGGTTTGACACCTATTACTTCGCTGGTTGTGGAAATATAATTTTACGAACAGCTTTTGAAAAAGCAGGCTCATTCCCTACCGATTTTTTTTACGGCATGGAAGAATATGATTTAAGCTACCGGATATTAGATGCGGGTTATACCATCCGATACACATCGGATATTGTACTATTACATAAAGAATCTCCCGAGGGCCGCCAGCCAAAATCGGAAAAATTAAAGGGCATGTGGGTGAATAAAACTAAAGTAGCTTGGAGGTATTTACCCATTGCCAACTTCTTCACTACAGCCATAATGTGGTCGGCTTTCTTCCTTGTAAAATCCAAGTTCGACCTACTAGGTTTTATGAAAGGCTGGGCATTAGTTATTGGTATTCCTTTTAAGGAGCAAAAAATGCCATTGAGCAAAAAAACACTTAGCTATCTTAAAAATGTGTCTGCCAGACTTGAATACTAAGATTAGAATATATACACAACTATACTTTTTTGCCCATTTTATTCATTAAAAAATCATACACACCAAGAAGGGCATATTTGTATACATCAATCAAGCGATCATTGTATAAAAAATCATTCTTTAATAATTTCATGTGCTGAAATAATATTTTGTGTTTAGCCTCTTTACTGACATGTTTCACTTTGAATAATAAATACAGACCGTTTCTTATAATATAATAAGCTCTAATTGGCGCATGCAATATTCTAGGTGTTTTTTTGAAATTCTTGAATGACCTCCCCATTTTCTTAAAACCAATAGAATGGTTCATTATTACATTTAAAAACATGACATTAACATACCCTTTACAAGCACACCTCAAAGAATATTCTACATCTACAAAATCGATGAATAGTTTTTCATCAAAAGCACCTACAAGTTTAAAAACAGAAAGGTTTAAAATTGTCCCTGAGGTAATAAGGCT
>CAJATB010000225.1 GCA_903944755.1 uncultured Bacteroidota bacterium | reverse complement strand
CTGACCTTGAAGCAAACATAAAGCTTTCTCGAAATGAGTATATAATTCCAATAGAGGGGACTTTTTTTTCGCCAAATGGTCAAGAAGTCATCAAACATAAAAAACAGCTTTATGTTACAATTCAACAAACTGGCTTTTTGTTTCAATATATGGGGCTAAAAGATAGTCTAGCTATTTTTAAGCGGATGGATGAAACCGTCAATTTTAATTATAACATAGGCTGTTTGACATTTGTATATCAAGACCAGCTTTATAGTTATGGGGGTTACGGGTTTTGGAAGTCAAATGGGCATATTAGAAAATATAATACTATAGACAAGCAATGGGACATTATTCCAACCAATGATGAAATTTTCAATATCGACTACAACTGGTTTTCAAATAAAGAGGGAAAGCTGTATGTTCCTTTTCAGTTTATAGTGAATGCAGGTTTAATAGGCGGTTTGAGAATACCAAATAAATTCGAGCGCTATCAATCTCATGTTTTTAACATGCATACCCTTAAATGGGAAAAAATTGGAGCAATAAGTAATGAACTTATTGATTTAATTAATAAGTCAACATTTGGGGCTGCTCAATACAAATTGTTGAATGGACAATTGCTAGTGCTAAATGATGAAGTGTGGTTTTTAAACTATGCGGAGAATAAAGTATATCATTCGTTAAAAGCAGATTTTAACCAGTTTTTTATCAGAAGGGCGGAATTGTTAGATGTATTTATTTATAAAGAAAAAGTGTATTCTTACAACATAGGATCTGGGAAATTTAACACAGTTGACTTTGATATGTCAAATTTTGAATTAATGGACTATCCTATTTGGGGAAGGGATACTAGCTATGATATATATATCGCAGGAGGTATTGGGTTGCTAATAATAATTATTGCAATAATTTGGTTTTTTACTACAAGGGTTAAGCGCAAATTCGAACAGGCTCAACTGAAATTATTAAAAACAAAATCAGTTAATCAAGCATTTGTTGGTACGGAAGTTGCATTAATTACATTGCTAACAAATGCGGCTGAAGAAAATAAAAAAGTAGATATTTTCCAAATTAATCACGTATTAGGCATTAAAGATAAAAATATTGGACTCCAAAAGAAAGTGAGAAGTGATATTATTAATATGATCAACGAAAAGTATCAATTTATAACGCAAGCGGATGCTCAACTCATCAGTAGCATCCGTAAGGAAGACGATAAGCGATTTTTTGAATATTTTATTGCCAACAATGAAATAAAAACAATTAAAAGATTGATAGAAAAAAATTAGTGTTTGTGCAATAAAAATTAATTTATTCAGGCCTTCATTCAACAATAAGTTTGTTGTGTCATAACATTGTAAAATTACGCCTACACATTACTAATTAAACATACTGTTTTAGTTAATAAAGACTGTATTTACAGAGCTTTGCGGTCCGATGAAGAAAATTAGCATTAGTTTACTATTAGTATTGCCAATATGCATTTTTGGTCAAATAAAAGTAATGAAGGATACCCTTCAAATGGATGGCGATAGTGTTGTAGTAACAGCAAACAGGTCGGAAAGAAAGTTAAGCAATGTAACAGTTCCTGTAACAATCATTAACAATAAACAAATACAGCAAATAGGTGCACTGCGTTTAACTGATGTTTTAAAAGAACAACCAGGACTCACTATGACAAGTGGCTTTGGTGTTGGTGTAAAATTACAAGGACTAAGTCCCGACTACACCATTATACTTATAAACGGAGAACCTTTAGTGGGAAGAACTGCCGGAGTGTTGGATTTAAACAGAATTGCCTTAGGGAATATTAAAAAAATTGAAATTGTAAAAGGGCCTTCGTCAAGTTTGTATGGTAGCGAGGCCATGGCTGGTGTGATTAATATTATTACAGATGGGTCCTATAGCATACCCGTTCAGACTTCTTTAAGATATGGTACTTATAAAACAATTGATGCAAGTATAAGCACTGCCCTAAAAACAAAATCTTTTTTTTACCAAGGATTTTATAATAATTATAGTACCGACGGATATAGCATACGTCCATTTACTGCTAGTCGTGTGACTACACCTATTAAAAGGTTCTCTACTAACCAGCAATTCAAGTTTAATATAAGTGACAATACTAGTTTGGTTATTGGAGCAAGGTTTACAGATGAACTTATTAAAAATGAAATTTCTGTAAGCAATGGAGGTGTCACGGTCACTTCTAATGGAGAAGAACATATTACAGATTATAATTTCTCTTCTACCTTAAATCATCGTTTTTCGAATGCACTAAAAACAAATTTTAGGGCCTATCAAACGAATTATGATTTAAAACAATCCTTGTTGACTGTTTCTGGACAACCTTATGTTGACATCTTAAATCATTTATTTAGGAGAATCGAAAATCAAACCGATTGGGTTGTAAGTAAATCGTTAATTGGAATTTTTGGCGCGGGTGCGGTTTGGGAAGGTGTAAAAAGTAGTAGGTATGATAGTGAGAAAGTGAGAAAAAATAATGCCATTCAATATGGCTTTACACAATGGGAATATTTGCCATTTAATAAATTAACTATCATTGGCGGTATTCGTTTTGACAGGAATGAAACCTTCGCATCTGCTTGGAGTCCCAAATTGTCTTTATTATATAAATTAAACAAGGCTAATAAAATAAAATTAAGTGTAGGACAAGGGTTTAAGGCACCTGATTTTAGACAACTTTATTTGGACTTCACTAATGCCGCAGCTGGTAGTTATAGCGTGTATGGTTCAGCACAAGCGCAAAAAGTGATTAGTAACTTAAACGCGCTTGGACAGATAGGGAGTTTGTACGATAATTTTTATCAGTTAAAAGCATTGCAACCAGAATATTCTACTGGCATACACCTTACATGGGACTACGAACCCAATCCCAAAACATTTATTAGTGTACAAGCATTCAGGAATGATATTAAAAATTTAATCGAAGTGCAACAAGTGGGTGCTTATGTTACAGGCGCTCAAATATATAGTTACCTAAATATTGGACGTGCCTTTACGACTGGTATAGAATTAGAAGCGAAGTACCAACTTGCAAAAGGACTTATGATAAGTGGCGGCTATCAGTATTTAAAAACTGGCGATAAGGATGAAATTGCAGAAATTAAAACAGGAACCGTTTTTTCGAGAGATGCCAATGGGTATAGCCAAAGACTCTCTCTTAAAAATTATGCAGGATTACCAAACAACAGTAAACATAAAGTACAATGCAAAATAAACTACTATAATACAAATGGCTTTTTTGCAAACTTGCGTGCTTTATATAGAAGCAAGTGGGCCGTTAATAATACCAATGGGAATAGTGTATTTGACGAAGGGGATGACTTTGCAAAAGGGTATATTTCTCTTCATGCATCTATTGGAAAGGACTATAAAAATGGTTTTGGTGTGCAAATTGGCGCGGACAATATTGGAAATTATATAGACATGTTAAACTTGCCCAATTTGCCAGGGAGTACTTTTTTTGGAACAATTAAATATCAAATCTTAAATAAAAAATAAACAATCATGCGAAAAATTATTAATCAAGTTGCTTTAGTTTTAGTTATCAGTGCAGGACTATTTGCTTGTTCAAAGGAAGATACAGGTGTAGTGCTTGTTAATACTGACAACGTAGTGAATGATTTAAGGGCTGACACTATTATAGGTAAAGACCTTATTACGGGTATGCCAGTAAGTGCAGGGAAATATACTTTTTATAGTTTAGAGCGTAATGAAATAGTGGCTAATAGTGACAGTGCTAGTGCAAAATGGGATGTGGCGTTTGCGGGGACTACTATCCTAACTAATAGTGGGACTAGTTATAGCAATGGAATAGGGGGTGGTTTTGTATATAAAGGAGTATTATACGATACTTTAAGTAAGGTTCCTGCCGACTCTGTATTTAGAACTGATAATGCAAGTGCTTCTCCAAAAATTTATGCAATTACAACAGGCAATACTAAAGGATGGTATAATTATGATTTTGCAACTTCGCTAGTTACCCCTTTAGCAGGACGTGTGTTAGTAGTAAAAACAGCTAGTGGCAAATATGCGAAACTGGAAATACTAAATTATTATAAAGGTGGTGTTACTCCAATATCAGGGACGGAAGAAGAAAAATTAGCTAAACAACGTTATTATAAATTTAGGTATAAGTTCCAACCAAACGGAACAAAAACATTTCAATAGTTAGTGGTTTTATGACAACGAAATGCCTTCTGCTTGCAGAGGGCATTTTTGTAGGTACTATTTTGCTTTAAAACTCCAAGTGAAAAAGAATTCAGCAACTATTTCGCCTTCTTCGTTCTTGCCTGTAGATTTACAAACCAATGTTTGCCCTTCTTTTGTTTCAATTGCTTTTTGAATACAATGCTGGATTGCTTGGCCATCCTCACAGGTGAAATATATCATTCCCGTACCTTTTTTTGTATAAGTCACTTCCATTTTTACAACTAGCATACTCACTTTTGGGCTTCTTTTGTATAGTTGCCCAAATGCCAACAAGCCGGTACTCATTTCTGCAGCCATGGCTTGTGCTGCAAAATACATAGACTTAAAAGGGTTCTTACTAAACCAAGAATAACGAACTTTAATGACACAAACATTGGAATCGAACTGGTGTACTTTTAAGCCTACAAAAAATGCCGAAGGAAGTTTTTGTAGTAAAAAGAAGGAAAAACTTAATGGGTTTGTTACGAATTTTTTAAATGTGCCAAATAAAGGGTTCATTATTGTATAGTTTACGAACTAAAATTAGGTAATAGCGTTGTAAAATCTTGTATTTAAGTCTTAAATTTAAGTGCGCTACTTGTAACTTAATTTCTGATTGCCTTTCAGCTTTAATTATATTGTCCATGAAAATGCCCCATTCTTTCTTATTGTGCATATTGCTAAGCACTTCCTTTATACAACTTAGCGCGCAAGCACCTACTCAGCTCATTAAAAATATCCGCTTAGTGGATGGCACAGGTGGCCCTTCCATGGAAGCATCGGTAAGAATTAAGGGAGATATAATATTTCAAATTGGTACACTTGTGCCTTTGCCAAAGGAAGAAGTTATTGATGGGCATGGACTAGTGTTAACACCTGGATTTAT
>CAJATB010000224.1 GCA_903944755.1 uncultured Bacteroidota bacterium | reverse complement strand
GGAAGTACCTTCCCCTCTTATTGCCGCAATAGGTAATATTAAATCTCCTAATTTGTTTCTTCTTTTTAATCCACCACATTTTCCTAAAAATAATACCGCATCAGGTTGTATGGCAGTTAACAAATCCATCACTGTCGCAGCGCCTGGGCTACCCATACCAAAATTAATGATAGTAATTCCCTCTGCCGTAGCGCATTGCATTGGCCTGTCTTTACCTATCACTTCCACATTGTGCCAAGCAGCGAACAAGTTTACATAATTGCTAAAATTGGTAAGTAAAACGTATTTCCCAAATTGGTCTAAACTAGCTCCAGTATACCTTGGCAACCAGTTGTCTACTATTTCTTGTTTTGATTTCATGGGTCCTTATCTTTGATCAATTAATAGCTCAAATTACAAATTTTATCGCAAACAGTAATGGAAGACTTAGTTTACCCAACCTATCCCTTTAAAATTAAGCCAGTCAAAGGCAAGGATCAACTATATGATCCATTCCGCCAAAGATGGGTAATACTAACCCCAGAGGAATGGGTAAGACAAAATATTTTACAATATTTAGTGCAGGTTTGCAAGTATCCTAGCAGCATGATTGCTGTAGAAAAAACAATAAAACTTGGCGAGCTAAACAAGCGATTTGATATTGTTATTTACAAACAGGCAGCCCCTTGGATGATTATAGAATGTAAAGAAGCTAAAGTAGCAATTAGTGAAAAAACAATTGGACAAATTTTACAATACCAACAAGTAATGGTAGCCGAATATTTAGTGGTAAGTAATGGCCATGAAACTTATGGAGCTAAAATAGCATCGGGGAAACTTCACTCAATGCAAAATTTCCCCGACTACTTATAAATTAACTTTGTGCTTAACTCCTATGGGAAGATACCTAATTCAGCGTACGAAGTTCCCACCTTATTAATTGCACTTACATAAGCAGCAGTTCTCATATCAGGAATAGAAGGATTTGCTTTCCAAATATCCATAATTTCTCTAGTTGCATTAATCATCGTTTCTTCCAAACCACTGTGCACTAAATCTATTTCATCAGGACCGTGTGCAATAATTTCTTTTTCAGCATCAGTGATTTTCTTACCAGTCAATTCTTCAATTTGATTTAAGATATTGATATTCGCATTTTCTGTAAATCGCTTTTCTAAACGACCATAACGCACGTGACTCAAGTTTTTCAACCACTCAAAATAAGAAACAGTAACACCACCTGCATTTAAATACATGTCAGGGATTACTAAAATACCTTTTGCAGCAAAAATATCGTCAGCATCAGGTGTTAAAGGACCATTCGCTGCTTCACCAATAATTTTGGCTTTTACACGTGGCGCATTATTTTTATCAATTACATTTTCTAAAGCTGCAGGAATTAGAATGTCACATTCCATTTCTAAAGCATCTCCACTATTTTCAATATTAGTTGCACCCGGGAAATTTAAAATAGTCCCAGTTGCTTTTCTATGTTCAAAAACTTCTTCTTCATTCAAACCGTCTTTACAATAAATAGCTCCTTCGTATTCAGCAATTGCGATTACTTTAGCGCCGCCTTCTCTGAAAAATTTAGCAGTATAGTAACCAACGTTTCCTAAACCCTGCACAATTACTGTTTTGTGCTCTACCCCTACCGCTAAACCCAATTTTTTCATGACGTCTTCCATTAAACACACTTCTCTTACACCATAAAATACACCTAAACCTGTTGCCTCACGACGGCCTCTTACACCACCTAATGAAATAGGCTTTCCTGTTACACATCCAGCCGCATCAATTTCACCTGGCTTTAAGGATTGGTAAGTATCTACTATCCATGCCATTTCTCTTTCGCCTGTTCCGTAATCTGGGGCAGGTACATCAATACCAGGTCCAATAAAGTTTTTCTTAACCAACTCCGAAGTATACCTTCTTGTAATCTTTTCTAATTCATATGCACTCAATGAACGAGGGCTAATTTTTATACCCCCCTTAGCTCCACCAAAAGGAACATTCACAATAGCACATTTGTAAGTCATTAAAGCGGCTAATGCCATCACTTCGTCCTGATTCACTGCCATACTATAACGAATACCCCCTTTACAAGGTGACTTGTGTTGCGAATGCTGCACTCTGTATGCTTCTATAACTTCAATACGTCCGTCATCCATTTTAACTGGAAAACGCATACTATATATGCTATTACATTCTTTAATTTGTTGTAAAATTCCAGACTCCCAAGTGGTAAACTTAGCAGCTTTATCAAAACTTTTTTCTACACTTTGAAAAAAACTATACTCTTTGTTTTCTGGCATAATAGTTTGTATTAGTAAATGAATTAATTTAAATGGATTAAAATTGCTTTTTATTTTTCTAGTTGGCTTATTTTTTTGTCAATGCTTGCAACGTATAAAAAAAGTCCTACCAAAACGATGCAAACAATGGTCATTACTAAATAGATTTTGCCGTCTCTAAGCATAAAGCTATTGTCAGCTGCAGTAGTTTGTAAAAGTTGTATCATATAAAAATATTAATTGAATAATTATTTGGGTAAAAGAGACTACAACAGCCCCTCTTTCTTAAGTTTGAAAAGTTGAAGTCGAATTTGTAAAGTGGTAATCCATACGCCTAGTAAAGTCCAGCCAATAACTGCTGGATAAAATACCATACGCATATTGGAAGACATATCCTTTCCATTAATACCAGGATTCCCTTCGCTTCCTTGCCCACCTGGGTGCAATGATTCTGTTAACCTAGGTAAAATCCAAAGTGTTGGAAATAACATAAAGAAGGAGAACACATTGTATACCGCAGAAAGTCTTGCTCTTTTTTCAGTATCTAATAAACTTCCTCTTAAAACGAAATAAGCAAAGTAGATTAATAATGCAATTGCTGCACCATTTTGTTTGGGATCACCCACCCAAGGACTACCCCATTGGTAATTAGCCCAAAAGGCTCCAGTGATAATGCCTAACACCCCAAAAACTAATCCCATGCTAGCAAATGCATTTGAATACAAATCATGCACAGGGTTGGCATTTCTTAAATATTTAATCGCGTAAACTAAAGAAACAAAAAACAGTATCATCATTCCAAACCACATTGGCACATGAAAAAACATATTGCGGATTGACTCCCGCATACGGTCGTCTAACTTAGGTACTTTAACAATAAAGCCATAGGTACATGTGTACAGTAATAAAACAAAAGACAAAATTTTCCACCACTTAGCTCTTAGCATAGTTTACTTGTTTTAACCCTAATTTCCCTGATACTAACAATCGTTTGCAAAGCTACTTGTTTTGCTTAAAATGACCAATTATATCAAGAAAACTTGAGGGGGCAAAATTAACGCTAAAGTTGTACATTTGCACTCATAATTTTCATGCCGTAACATGAAGCGAACTGCCCCGTAAGGCTGTAGTAAACTTAATGTGGCTATCATTTAAAAATAGACACAAATGAAACTTTCCCAATTTAGGTACGACCTACCTTTAAACCTCATTGCCCAGTATCCTACTAAAAGAAGAGAAGATAGTAGATTGATGGTAGTAAACCGTCAAAATGGTCACATGGAGAACCGTCATTTCTCTGATTTATTGGAGTATTACGATGACAAAGATGTGTTTGTAGTAAATAACACAAAAGTATTCCCTGCAAGAATGTATGGCCGCAAGGAAAAAACAGGTGCTAAAATTGAAGTTTTTCTTTTAAGAGAATTGAACAAACCAAACCGTTTATGGGATGTAATTGTTGATCCCGCAAGAAAAATACGTGTAGGACACAAATTGTATTTCGGCGAGAATGAAGAATTAGTAGCTGAAGTTATCGACAACACAACTAGCCGTGGACGTACTATTCGTTTTTTATGGGAAGGAGATGACGAGGGCTTTAGAAAAATGTTAGAATTTTTGGGAGAAACACCTTTACCTAAATACATTAAGCGCAAGCCAGACGAAGAAGATAAAGAAAGATACCAAACAGTATATGCAAAGCACGAAGGTGCAGTTGCAGCTCCTACTGCTGGCCTACACTTTAGTAAAGAATTAATTAAGCGTGCTGAAATTATTGGAATACGCTTTGCTGAGGTAACACTTCATACAGGCTTAAGCACTTTCCGTCCTATTGAAGTAGAAGATCTAAGCAAACATAAAATGGATGCTGAATACTTTAATATTAACGAGGAAGCTTGTAGTATTATTAATACAGCGAAACAAAATGGACGTCGTGTATGTTCAATTGGAACAACTGCAATGCGCGCTATGGAAAGCAGTGTTACTGCGCAACGTTTATTGAAGCCTGCTGAAGGATGGACGAATCACTTTATTCACCCTCCATACAATTTCAATATCGCAGATAGCTTAGTTACTAATTTTCACCTTCCAAAAACAAGCTTATTAATTATGTCTTGTGCATTTGCAGGTTATGAATTAGCAATGGAAGCATACAAAAAAGCAATTAAAGACAAATACCGTTTCTTCAGTTACGGTGACGCTTTGTTGTTTATTTAAGCATCTAATATATTTTACTACTTATAAATATAAAAAGAGTCCCGGCAATGATTGTCGGGACTCTTTTTTTAACCTT